>NZ_CAUZLS010000004.1:0-165353 GCF_963580785.1 Fructobacillus cardui
ATTATATGAGGCGGTTGAACTCATTAACAAGCGGCCCATGAAATTACATCATTATCAAACACCATTGGAAGTTTTTACGGATGCGTTCGAATTAAACTTGTAATCTGCCTTTATTAATCAAGATGTTGTGGAGGATTTAGCCCTTTCTTGAATTACACTGTAAAAGTTGAAGGTGTGCTTTTGTTGATTATAGGGTTTTTGAACGAATGTTTAATCGACAGGAGGAGACAAAACCTAAAATTTCCTCATCCAATCAATTAATCAAATAATGCCGGGGTAAATGCTGGTTGATAAATTTGTCATGCGTTAGTCGATATAAAATTACTTTTTATTACAGCCTCTTTGAATATTTATGCACTGATACACATTAGAAAAAAATACTGTAAAATAGAAAAAGGTATAAATTAATATCTAAATGTCTAACGTTTGAATTGGGTGAAGGTAGAGGTACTAGAGAGAATTTTTTAGCAACGTCTTTAATTGCTAAGAAAATATAATCAATAAATTTAGTATTTTCTTCCATTAACTTGAACAACGTGCGCAAAAACACGCTAAGAGCGAGGGAGAAACCATGAATGGATTTTTTGTAATGCTATTTTTCGTATCCCTGATTTGGCTAATGGTCGAATGGGTGAAGGATAAGCGGGCGGGGTTGAAACTGCAAAAGCGAGGTAAGTGGTTACTAGTGGCAACGCTGGCCTTCTTTATGATTGCTGGAGTAACGACACCTGCCGATCAATCACAGGCGGATGACAAGCCAAAGGCGAAAAAATCAGCTATAAGAGCATCGCAGTCAAAAAAATCGGCTGCTACTTCAAGTAGTGCCACAGCTACTCAAAGTTCAAGTGCCAATGTTGACCAAAAACAGCAAACGGATAGTGGCCTCTTAACATTTACCGGCAAGCGGCAAATGGTCATGGGTGACTTGGATCGATTGGGTCGAGCAACTTATTCTCATATTCAATTGCAGGATAAGGATGAGCCAAAAGTTAAACGGCCAGCAAAATTAAAGTACAACCCGGTCGGGTGGCACAACTTTAAATTTTATTATGGTGATGGAACCAAGCAGGCTTGGGTAATGAACCGAGGTCATTTGGTTGGTTACCAATTTAGCGGTTTGAATGATGAACCCAAAAACTTAGTACCAGAAACGGCTTGGATGAATGCTGGTAATTATAAGGGAATGAACGATAGTAACCAGGATTCGATGCTTTTCTATGAAAATCGTCTTGACTCTTGGTTGGCTAACCACCCCAACTATTGGCTAGACTACCAAGTAACACCAATTTACCAGGGGGATGAACTGATCCCTCGACAAGTAAAATTGGATTATGTCGGCTTAGATAGCTCCGGTAAGGCACTTACGATTCAACTAGGATCAGGTAAAGAGTCCACTGATAGTAACGGAGTTACTCATGTTGTTCTTGATAATGTGACACCAAACGGGACAATTGATTATGCTAGTGGGCGGGCAACAAATACAGTGCCCAAAGCCGGTAGTGGCACTGGAGCCAAGGAAAATAAGACCAGTAGTAGTAAGTCAAGCGAAAACCAGGAAAAGAAGCAGGAACAAAGTACGGCTGCTGCAACGCAACCAGCCGCTCCAGCGGCATCATCATCACAGCCTGCTGCCTCGACTTCCCAACCAGCCCAGTCTTCTAATCAAGAAAATGGTGGCGGATCCGATAGAATCGTTTATGTTACTGGTGGTGGTAAGTCAGATGTTTACTGGTACAGTACCGATTCAATGCCGGCTCGCACTAATAAGGCAAACATCATTACAATGACTGAGGCACAGGCAAAGGCTCTGGGGAAACGTCTTTCGTTAAAGCAGTGATTGGAAACGAAGCAGAAGAACTTCCCCTATTCAACACTATGCCATCTTGCGTGGCTATCTGACTTTGCGTACAATAGCAATTAATAGGAAAAGAGAAGGAGAACAACACAAATGACTATGGGGGCTTCTTTCAAAAGCTTTTGGAAAAACTATTTTAATTTTACCGGTACTGCGACTAGGGCCGAATATTGGTGGATGGTTTTACTTGGCGGCATTTTGGCAATTCTTTGGGTAATTGCGACTGTGATTATGGCTGTTTTTGCCGGCCTGTCACCAGCTAATGAAAAAATGAATATTTGGCATTGGTTAACGACCTTGTCGGGTGGTCTAATCCTTTGGCTAGTTGTCTCAACATTGGTTTTTTTGGCTATTTTAATTCCTTCGCTATCGTTGGAAGTCCGACGTATTCGAGATACAGGGTTGAATGCCGTCCTGGTTTGGATTGTTTTTGCCATCGATATCTTGTCTGATGCTTTTGGTTCCACCGGGGTGTTGAACGATATCGTGTCCTTATTGATTCTGTTGATCTTAGTCTTTCCAACCGATAAGTTAGCAAACGTTCGAATGATTGGTAAAAATCAGCGCTAAAGCTTGCCGACAATAACATCAATTGATACAACTTTGAGAAAGCAATTCCAATTCTGAATTGCTTTTTTAGTTTATAATTTATTGCTAGTAAGATAGAAACATTAACAAATTTAGACAAATGTCAGGTTTTCTGTTATGGTTGAAATATAAGTGCTTTGACATTTCCTGCCGTTGAATCAGCTAGGGTTGCCATCGGGTCGCCCAGGCTGATTTTTTTGGTGGAAAAATAATAAATGAAAGGAAAATTATTAGATGAAATCGTTATCCAAATTTTTACATAAGCTTTTGCACCACCCTAATACCCTTGCTTGGGTTTTTCCAATCGTGATGGTTGCCATCATGTCCACATATAATACTGTTATTCGTTTTGGTTTTTCTGAACAGAAGCTAGAACGCGTTTGGCTCATGTACCCCGTTATTGTGGTCTTTATTTATTGCCTGCGAACGTTTGTGACCCTGCCAATTACCATGCGGCTTCATAAGCATTATCCGAAATTTATTAAAAATCATTTGTCCGAAAGTTACACGGTCCCATTGACTGTGATGATGCTTAATGTTTCCATCATGATGCTCTGGCTGACCGAAATGTACCATCGTCTTTACCCACAATTCTTGCCAGGTTACTTGATGAATTGGGTCAAAACGTTCTTTGTTGCTGTACCGATTTTCTTCTTGATTGTTCGACCAATTATCTTAGCCATTTTTGATTACCTCAGAAATCGGTTCCCTGTCGAACCATTAATTGAAAAAATGGAAGATAGATTGGAAACGGGTCACCGGGCCTAACGACAAGGTTGAAAATCAGGTGAATTATTTTAGAGTAAAAGCAGAACGTTTGTCTTCTTTTGCTCTTTTTGTTTGTTTTTAGGTGGTCAATATAAGAAAAACCTTAAGCTTTTTTCATTCTTTTGTTATGTTAGCTAACAAAGTTTGTCAGTTTATAGGACGTTGACCCGTAAGATGGAAATAAGCTTGGCCCACTTACGGTCGACTAGAATAAATGTTGCAAGGAGAAAAACGATGTCAATGATCGAATTCAAAAATGTACAAAAGTACTATGGTGACTTTCATGCCCTCCACGACATCAATTTAAAAATTGATGCTGGTGAGACTGTTGTCTTAATTGGCCCTTCTGGGTCAGGAAAGTCGACCTTGATTCGAACCGTCAACGGTTTAGAAGAAATCGAAGACGGGCAGTTGATTGTGGATGGTCAAGACCTCCACGACCCCAAAACCGACATTAATAAGATCCGTCGGGATGTCGGGATGGTCTTCCAACACTTTAATTTGTATAACAACAAAACAGCGTTGGAGAACATCATGTTGGCACCGCGTCTAGTTTTGGGCCGTGAAGAGGCCGAAAACAAGCGAATCGCAATGGAATTGCTTGAAAAAGTTGGTTTGGCTGATAAGGCCAATAACATGCCATCTGCCTTATCAGGTGGTCAAAAGCAACGAATCGCCATTGCCCGGTCTTTGGCAATGAAGCCAAAGGCACTCTTGTTCGATGAACCAACTTCTGCATTGGACCCCGAAATGATTGGAGATGTTTTGGATGTGATGCGTGATATTGCCAAGGATTCATCCATGACTTTGTTGGTTGTGACGCACGAAATGGGCTTTGCCAAGGCAGTGGCCGACCGGGTGATCTTTATGGCTGACGGTCGCATTTTGGAAGATAATTCGACAGCTAGTTTCTTTGAAAATCCTCGAGAACCGCGGGCGAAGAAGTTCTTAAGCCAGGTGGAACACCACTAAGAAGACGGGAAAGGGGAATTGCTTTATGGAAAAAGCAAAGAAGCGGCGCTTTGGCTTAATCGCGACTATTATTTTAGCCCTGGCCATTGTCCTTGGTCTATTTTGGGCGCAACAAACGGTTGCACATAATGCCAAGCACCAAGATACCCTCACTCGAGTAAAGAAGAGTGGGAAAATTGTTTGGGGAACCAAGGCTGATACGAAGCTGTTTGGTTTGATGGACACGAAGACTGGTCAATCTGAAGGATTCGATGTCGATATGGCCAAGGCTGTCACCAAGCAAATTGGTAAGCAAATCGGCGAAAAGTTGACACCATCCTTCGTGACGGTTTCAACTGCTTCTAAGATTCAATTACTGAAGAACACCAATATTGATGGGGTCTTCGGTGTGATGACGATTACCCCAGAACGGGCAAAGATTGTTGATTTCAGTCAACCATATTTCCCAGCGGGTCAGTCACTGTTAGTTAAGAAGGATTCAGGTATTAAGTCTGTCAATGATTTGAACGACCCAAGCAAGACTGTTTTGGTCGTTGTCGGAACAACCGCAGCTCAAAACATTAAAAAGTTTGCACCGAAGGCCAAGACGATTGCCTTACAAGACTATGCTTCTGCCATGCAGGCATTGAAGGCTGGTCAAGGACAAGCAATCTCAACCGATAACGCGATTTTGTATGGTTTGGCCACGGAAAACCCAGACTACCAGGTTGTTGGTGGTACGTTGACCAACGGTCCTTACGGGGCAGCCTTTGACCATGATCAAAAGCCAATGGTTGATCAAGTCAATCAGGCAATTAACACCATGAAGAAGAACGGTGTCTACAACCAGTTGATTAAGAAGTGGTTCGGTCAGGTGCCAGGTTTGGATTGGCATGATTTGGAGGTGCACGAATGAGTTTGTTTGAACAAAATTTCTCGGTTTTCCTCCAAGGATTTGGTCACACCCTGTTGGCTAGTATCTTTGCCTTGGTGGGATCACTGATTTTAGGAACAATTTTTGCGATTATGCAGGTCACGAATTCAAGAACGGCCCGCTCGATTGGTAATATTTATGTCCAGGTTTTCCGAAATATTCCTTTGTTGATTATTACACTCTTCTTCTACCTCGCGGTAGCGAAAGTGATTAAGATGACTGGGTTTACGGCTGGAACAATTGCCTTGACGCTGTATACGTCAGCCTTTATTGCTGAATCTGTCCGAGCTGGTATTCTTTCCATAGAAGCTGGCCAGATGGAAGGGGCACGAGCAAACGGATTGACGTTTGGTCAGGCAATGCGGGTCATTATCTTACCTCAGGCCTTCAAGGTGGCGATTCCGTCATTAGGAAATCAGTTTATTAACTTAGTTAAGAACTCATCAATTTTGGCCTTTGTCGGTGGATTGGACTTGATGTACCAAGGAAACATCGTGGCAGCGAACTCCTTTGATACCTTTACGACTTACATTATCATTGGACTCTTCTATCTGGTAATCACCTTGCCACTCAGTTACTACATCCAACACCTTGAACATAAATTGAAGAAGAACGCATAAGGAGGCCGCAGAATGTCAGGATTTTTTAGTGCCTTTACAGAGGCAAACCTCGGCTACCTGATGGGCGGTCTAGGGATTACCGTTGGGGTCTCAATCATCTCGGTTGTTTTGAGTCTGATTTTTGGTTCCATTATTGGAATTGTTTTCTTTGAAAAGATTCCTTACTTCTCAAGTTTCGTTGGAACAATCAACAACATCGTCCGTAACTTGCCGTTGTTGTTAATTATTTTCTTTACCTACTTTGCTTTGCCACAATTAGGCCTGCACTTGCCAATTTTTTGGGCAACGGTCGTGGCCATGACGGTTTTCCAGTCGGCAATGTTGGCTGAAATTGTCCGTGGTGGTTTGGAAGCTGTTGATGCGGGCCAGTTTGAAGGGGCCCGTGCCAATGGTTTGACGAACATGCAGACGATGTGGCATATTGTGTTGCCACAAGCCTATAAGAAGATGATTCCGCCAATTATCTCGCAACTGATTTCCTTAGTGAAGGATACGAGTTTGGCATCCGGAATTGTTCTTGCGGAATTGACTTACCGTGGCCAAATTATCTACGCACAAAACACGAATTTCATCGTGCCCGTCTTGGTCGTGATGACCTTGGTTTACTTCCTGTTAAACTACGGCTTGTCATTGATTGCCAAGTGGTTTGATCACAAGTTGGCATAATTGTTTGCCTATTATATATGAAGAAAACGATTCACTTTTGAGTGGATCGTTTTTTCTTTTGGACAAATTAGTTGTCTTTAGTTCGGCAACTTAGCAATTAACTAGTAGAACTAGGTCGATTTCAAGTCTTTTAGTCAAAATACCTAACGTAGAGGGGCTATAAATGGTAAAATGTACGTATTAATCTTAACGCCTTTTCCTGCAGTTAGGAAGAGGCGACTTTTTTGTGAGGAGAAAAGCGATGTCAATGATTGAATTCAAAGATGTACAAAAGTACTACGGGGATTTTCATGCCTTACACGATGTGAACTTGAAAATTGACGCGGGTGAAACGGTGGTCCTCATTGGCCCTTCCGGTTCCGGAAAGTCAACCTTGATTCGCACAATCAATGGTTTGGAAGAAATCGAAGAGGGACAATTGTTGGTTGATGGGTTTGACCTGCATGACCCCAAGACGGATATTAATAAGATTCGTAAGAACGTTGGGATGGTTTTCCAGCACTTTAACCTCTACAACAACAAGACGGTTTTGGAAAATATTATGCTGGCACCACGCTTGGTTTTGCACCGCGATGAAGCCGAGAACAAGCGGATTGCCATGGAATTGTTAGAGCAGGTTGGTTTAGCAGATAAGGCGAATAGCATGCCGGCAGCGTTATCAGGAGGCCAGAAGCAACGAGTGGCAATCGCTCGTTCATTGGCAATGAAGCCAAAGGCTTTGCTGTTTGATGAGCCAACTTCCGCCTTGGATCCTGAAATGATTGGGGATGTGCTGGATGTCATGCGTGATATTGCGCGCGATTCCGATATGACCTTGCTGGTGGTGACTCATGAAATGAGTTTCGCCAAGGCGGTCGCTGATCGGGTGATTTTTATGGCCGATGGCCGAATCTTAGAAGATAGTTCAACGGAAGCTTTCTTTGAGAACCCAACAGAACCACGGGCCAAGAAGTTCTTGAGCCAGGTAGAACATCACTAAAATGGAAGGAAGGGTCTAGCTAAATTAACTTAGTTAGACAAAGCGTATGGAAAAGATTAGAAAACGCCGTTTTGGAATCATTGCTTCGCTGGTTTTGGCTGCCCTGATTTTGCTGGGGGCTTTTTGGGCCAGCGTGACGATTGACAAAAACAAAACGCACCAAGATACCCTGGCCCGGGTTGAAAGGAAGGGGCAAATTACCTGGGGTGTTAAAGCCGATACGAAACTTTTTGGCCTGATGGATACTAAAACTGCCCAACCGGCCGGTTTTGAAATTGATTTGGCAAAGGCGATGACCGCCCAGATTGCTAAACAAACCAATACGAAACTTTCAGCAGCCTTTGTGCCAGTATCTTCCGCTTCGCGGATTCAGTTGCTGAAAAATACGAACATCGATGGGCTGATTTCCACGATGACGATTACGCCAGAAAGAGCGAAAATCGTTGACTTTACCAACGTTTACTTTAACGCCGGTCAGTCATTATTGGTTAAAAAGGACTCTGGCATTCAATCCGTCAAGGATATGAACGATCCGAAGTACACGGTGTTGGTCGTTGTCGGAACAACCGCCGCCCAAGAAACGAAGAAGTATGCGCCCAAGGCTAAGATTATTGCTTTGCAGGACTACGCTTCTGCGATGCAGGCTTTGAAATCAGGACAGGGACAGGCACTGTCAACGGATAATGCCATCCTTTATGGTTTGGCGACCGAAAATCCAGACTACCACCTTGTTGGTGGGGTCTTCACCAAGGCACCTTACGGAATGGCCTTTGACCATAACCAAAAGCCAATGACAAAGCAGGCCAACCGCGCTTTGAAGACTTTGCAGGAAAATGGCACGTACAACCGTTTGGTTGAAAAGTGGTTCCATAACGTTCCTGGCTTGGATTGGCATGATTTGGAGGTAAACAAATGAGCCTTTTAAATCAATATTTTTCAGTGTTTGTCCAAGGATTTGGGCACACGCTTTTAGCAAGTATTATTGCCCTAATTGGTTCACTAGTTTTGGGAACCCTGTTTGCCATTATGCAGGTCTCATCTTCGAAGACCGGTCGCATCATTGGCAATATCTATGTTCAGGTTTTCCGGAATATTCCACTCTTGATTATCACGCTTTTCCTGTATTTGGCAGTAGCGAAGGTGATTAAGATGACTGGTTTTGTTGCCGGAACGGTCGGTTTGACCCTGTACACGTCCGCCTTTATCGCTGAATCGGTTCGTGCCGGCATTCTGTCGATTGAAGCTGGCCAAATGGAGGGGGCCCGTGCAAACGGGTTGACCTTTAACCAGGCTATGCGGGTGATTATTTTACCCCAGGCCTTTAAGGTGGCGATTCCTTCATTGGGAAATCAGTTTATCAATCTGGTCAAGAATTCCTCCATTTTAGCCTTTGTTGGTGGTTTGGACTTAATGTACCAGGGTAACTTAGTGGCGGCTTCATCCTTTGATACCTTTACGACGTACATCATTATTGGTGTCTTCTATTTGGTGATTACGATGCCACTGAGTTACTACGTTCAACACTTGGAAACCAAGTTGAAGAAGAAAGCCTAAGGAGGAAAGGTCATGTCTGAATTTTTTAACGCTTTTACCTCAGCGAACATGGGCTACCTGCTTGGCGGCTTAGGCATTACCGTTGGCGTTTCAGCCATTTCGGTTGTCTTGAGTCTGCTGTTTGGTTCCATTGTGGGGATTATTCAATTTGAAAAGATTCCATTCTTTTCATCATTTGTTGGCACGTTGAACAACATTGTCCGTAACTTGCCACTGTTGCTGATTATCTTCTTTACTTACTTTGCCTTGCCACAATTAGGCATCCACTTGCCAATCTTTTGGGCGACTGTGGCAGCGATGACTTTCTTTGAGTCGGCCATGTTGGCTGAAATTGTTCGTGGTGGACTGGAAGCGGTTGACCGCGGTCAATTTGAAGGCGCACGGGCAAACGGCTTGTCCAACATGCAGACAATGTGGCACATCGTGCTGCCGCAGGCCTATAAGAAGATGATTCCGCCAATTATTTCACAGCTGATTTCTTTGGTGAAGGACACGAGTTTGGCATCCGGAATTGTGCTGGCTGAAATGACGTACCGGGGTCAAATCGTCTACGCGCAGAATACGAATTACATTATTCCTGTTCTTGTGGTCTTGACGGTGGTATACTTCTTGCTAAACTATGGTTTTTCATTAATCGCTAAGTGGTTTGACAAAAAATTAGCTTAAAACACGACAAGAGGACAGTTGTTTATGTTCGATCCAAAGAAAAAATCAAAGATTATTGCTGCTGTGGCCTCAGCTTTTTTTGCTGTGTTGATGACCTTTGCTGTGGTTAATCATATGAAGTCACCAGCCGCCTTTGCATCGGATGTGAGTTTGGCTGTTCAAAAAAGCATCGCTGGGGACCAGCGTGGTCTAAACAATATGGTCGATGAAGTATGGGCGCAAGCTGCTCGTGATAACTTCGATAATGACTAAGAGCGATTACTGTTAGCATCAAAAAAGACATCACCTGATCCATGTGCTACTATCTGAGTTAAAAGACAGTGCTTCCCATGATGACGGTGGTGTCTTTTATTTTTGGGTGAGCTGACAGTGGTTGTTCTAGTAGCTATTGGCTTTTTGATGTTGACAGGTAGGCTAGGTTTGTCGCAGTTCAGTACCGATGCAAGTAAGATGATGCTCAAGCTGGCCTGATAGGATTGATATTTTCGAAATGAATTTAATATAACCGCTTACCTGTCAGTACCGCATTTGCGCCATTAAATGCTGATACTTTGCTTCTAAATTAGTGCTTGTTGAAATAAAAGTAAAATAGTGGTAAAAATGAACTAATGAAAAGCATTATTTTTCCTTGTATATTCTTTCCAAGCGAGTTAAACTCTCCTTTGATTGGTAGAAAAAAAGTTGCGCGACAAAAGTGCTTCTGATGTTGGAAAAACGATTTGAAAACCAAGAAAATAGATTGAAAAAATACTTTTATCTAAATTAGATTAGTTCTTTGAGGCACTCAAAAGTCATGAAGAAAGTGACCGTCAATGACTAATTTTATAGGAGAGAAGAAATGACGGATTCAGCAAAGAAGCGGTTAAAGTACGGTGGCTTCCTGATCGCCTTAGGCATTGTCTATGGTGACATTGGAACGTCCCCACTATATACCATGAATGCTATTATTGCCGGCAATGCACATACCGACAATATGAAGAACTTGGTAATTGGGTCAATTTCCCTTGTTTTTTGGACTTTGATGTTAATTACGACGATTAAGTATGTCTTAATTGCCCTGCAGGCGGATAACCACGGTGAAGGTGGTATCTTCTCCCTGTATAGTAAGGTCCGTAATCGCAACATGAAGTGGCTCATCATCCCGGCCATGGTCGGTGGGGCAGCTCTGCTGGCCGATGGGGCTTTGACCCCGGCTGTGACGGTCACGTCTGCTGTGGAAGGGCTAGAGGGGCAAAAGTTTGGTTCCCTGATGTTCCCAACGGGAATTGACTTCGTTGTGCCGGTGGTGCTGACGATTTTGTTGGTCGTCTTTACTCTGCAAAGAAAGGGGACAACCAAAATTGGCCGAATGTTTGGTCCAATGATGCTCATTTGGTTTACCTTTATTGGTTTCTTTGGCCTGTTACAAGTCATTCAATATCCAGAGATTTTAAAGGCCCTTTCCCCTGTTTACGCCATACAAACGCTATTTAGTCCGGATAACCGCCTAGGTATTTTTATTTTAGGAAATATCTTCTTGGCCACAACCGGTGCCGAAGCACTGTATTCGGATATGGGCCACGTTGGTAAGCGCAATATTTATTTGAGTTGGCCATTTGTGTATGTCACATTGGTTTTGAACTATATGGGGCAAGGTGCATGGGTGATTATGCACAATGCGAGTGGTTCAAACTTGAACCTCTTCTTTGATATCTTGCCAAACCAGTGGCGACTGGTCGGCGTTATCTTGAGTACAATCGCAGCCGTCATTGCTTCACAGGCTTTGATTACAGGTGCCTTTACTCTGGTATCAGAAGCCATCTCGCTGAAGATTATGCCCCGGTTGCGGATTACTTATCCAAACGATTTCCGCGGTCAAATGTATATCTCAATTGTCAACTGGATGCTCTTTGTTGCCGGTGTAGTTGTGGTTGTGCTTTTCCAGACTTCTCATAACATGGAATCAGCCTATGGTCTGGCCATTACAGTTACGATGTTGATGACAACGACGTTGCTGTTCGAGTTTATCCGCTTTAAGACCCGTACAAGCCTGGCAATTTTGTTTGCCGTTCCATTCGGATTGCTGGAAACGCTCTTCTTGATTGCCAGTCTTGGTAAGTTCATTCACGGTGGATACTTCACGGTGATCTTGATGTTGCTGATTTTGTCGGTGATGGTTTTCTGGTTCTATGGAAACAAGCGCCGCGAAGCACTGTCTTATAACAACGATTATTTGTCCTTGAAAGACTACCGCCGTCAGTTGATGCAGTTGTCTAACGACTCAGAAGAGCCATTGATGGCGAAGAACCTGGTTTATATTGTTAACGTTCATGACGATTATCAAATTAAGAAATCAGTCATCTACTCGCTCTTGGGGGCTCGGCCAAAGCGGGCCAAGGTTTACTGGTTCGTCACGATTCGTGAATCCATTAACCCATACGAAAAGAGCTATTCGGTTGATTTGATGGGTAGCCAAAATATGGTTCGAGTCGTTTTGAATCTTGGTTTCAAGGTTGACCCACAAGTTGAATACTACATTCACCAAATTGCCAAGGTTTTGGTTAAGCAGGGTGTACTGGAACCACAAAAGATTCGCTACGGACTGGATAAGAACCGGAGTATTGGTGACTTTAAGTACGTGATTACCAATAACTACTATACGGATTTGAAGGCTGTCTCCAAGATTTCATCATGGGACCGGTTCTTAATCGGTGGCCGCATTTGGTTGCAATCCCACTCTGTCCACCTCCGTTACTTCTATCGCTTGCGTTTGAGTGATACGGTTGAGGAAGTTGTGCCGCTCTTTATTGAACATAAAACCGTTTCGAAGCTACGGCAATTGGAAGTTAAAAATCAGATGCCAAAGATGGATCGGTGGAACCGCCGCATCGATGATCCGGTGAACCCAATCGATAAGAAGCGTCGTCAAGATGGGGATGAACACCCTCACCGCCACGATGATCACCATCACGAATAAAATAATTTTAGCTAGTAAAAACGCCTAGGGGGCTTCTTCAGAAGTTGTCCTTAGGCGTTTTTTGTATATCAGTGATGAATGTCTGCATTAATTGCTTGATTTCTGCAGCGGTTTCTTTGAAAAAAGCAGTAATTTCTTCATCGGAACCGGTTACCCTAGCAGGGTCTCCTAATGGGAAGTGCACTTTTTGGACGGAATCCGGAGTAATTGGACAATTGTCGCGCGCATCACCGCAAAGTGTTACGACGTAGTCGGCTGAGTTTAAAAAATCATCATCAATGGCATCTGATGTTAGACGACTGGTATCAAAGCCCTCCTGATTTAAGCCCTCGATGGTCTTGGGATGGACTCCATGGGGATTTGTCCCGGCACTTTTGATTAGCCAATCGGCCGGTGCATAGTAGCGGGCGTAAGCCTCGGCAAACTGGCTACGTGATGAGTTACCAGTGCATAAAAAATAAAGTTGCATAGCATTTCTCCAAAAATTATCGTATTTAGATTATACAAAATTTGGGTCAAAAAAGCCCGCTCAACTGAACGGGCTTTCTCAAAGGTAATCATCTTTCAAAGAGGGCAGTGCGAACTTTCTTCAACTCTGCGGGAATCATCTCGCAGCAACCACTAATCCACGAAGCGCCGTGACGACGCCAGCTTGGTGCTTTTTCCGAAAAGATTTTTTCGTTTGGCTCGCCCCAGGTCTTCGTGACGGGGTCATAGTCGGCACCAGCATTGGGAGCGACAGCAATCGCTTTATCGGTTGTGGCAGTTGCTATTACATAGTCCAACGCATCTTCAGTGAATTCGGGCTTAAAGCAGTTAAAGCCATAAGCGATAACGTTTTCTTGTGCTTCCAATACAGCCTGCACTTCCCGTAAATCAGTGCCATCACTGATGTGCTGACTGTCCTTTAACGAACAGGTAAAGAGGACGTCAACATCTGGGTACTGATTTAACAGTTGGCAGAGCACCTTGATTTCAGCAAAGCTAGGAACTGTCTGGATGGCAATCAAATCACTACCAGCCTCAACCAGCCACTTAAGCCGATCTTCATGGAAGGCCTTTAAATCGCCATCCGTAATATCACTATAATCACCGGTATATTCGGCGCCGTTGGCGAGATAGGCACCGTAGGGGCCGATATTGCCGGCCACCCACTTATCTTGCTGGCTAGTGCTATCAAAGCTGGCTTTTTCTGCCAAGGCAACGGACTGCTTGATTAGTTTTTCAGCCTCGTCTCGTCCCAGACCCTGCTTGGCAAAACCAGCGGTTGATGCTTGGTAAGAATCAGTCGTGGTGATGTTGGATCCGGCATTAAAAAAATCGAGGTGAACTTGGTAGACCTTATCGGGGTCCGTAATCAGCGCTTTTGCTGTCCAGAGGGGGTTATTCGTATCGAAGCCCTGGTTGCTCAGTCCAAGTCCCATTGAACTATCAAATAAAATCGTCTTCTGTTGTTTGGCCCAATCGTGAAAATTCATGGTGATATTGTCCTTTACTTTTAGCTTGAAAAATTTGGTAGTAACCGTACAAAAAGAGTGAAAAGGGAACGCCGATAATCAGGGCAATCCGTTGGTTGGAATCAAAGCCGATGCCAATAATGGAAGCGAGGCAGGCGACAATGACGACAATTGGCGTTAACGGATAAAGGGGTGCCCTATATTTCAGGTCCTTGATATCGTGCTCTTTTTGGTACTGTTTACGGAAGTTCAACTGCGCCCAGGCAATCACAATCCAAACAGCAACAACGGCAAAGGCTGAAAGAGCGTTGAGGGCTAAATAGAGCGTTTGTGCTGCGTAAATACTGGAGAGGAGGGACAAGGCACCGCCGGCCATTGTTAGGATTAAGCCGTAAACCGGAAGACCATGACGACTTAACTTACCGAACTTAGGGGAAATTTCACCCTTATCGGCTAGTGACCAAATCATCCGTGAGGCGGCAAAGACACCAGCGTTTGAAGCTGAGAACAGCGTGATAATTAAAATCGCGTTCATGATATCAGCAGCGCCAGGAATGCCGGCTTGGCCCAAGATGGCCACAAAGGGGCTCGTTGCCAGGGCGTTATCGGAAGGTGCCAAGAGGGCACCCATGATTAAGATGGCACCAATAAAGAGCGTAATGAGCAAAAGAAGGGTTCTGCGACTGGCCTTTGGAATGGCTTTTTCTGGATTCTTGGTTTCACCGGCGGCAACACCAATCATTTCTGCCCCAGAATAGGCGAAATTAGCGGTCAAAATGGTGGCTAAAATCGGTCCGATTCCGTGTGGGAACCACCCATTCTTAGTTAATTCGCCAAAGTTAGCGGCGGTTTGAATATGGTGACCAGGAATTATCCTTGTGACCATTAAAAAGCCAATAACGATAAAGAAGAGGAGGGCAAACGTTTTGACCCAGGAAGTGATGGATTCACTCTTGGAGAACCAAGAAAGGTTGCCAATGTTCAAAATGAACATGATGAGGCCAAAGAAGAGACACCAGAGCCATGTTGGTTCTTGCGGAAACCAACGTTGCATTAAGACGCCCATCGTTAACAGGTTAGATCCTAATGCAATGGTCCAGGTGAGCCAGTATAACCAGGCGACAACGAAGCCGACGCCGGGATTGATATACTGGTTGGCGTAATCGTGGAAGGCACCCGTGGTTGGCTGGTGAACAGATAGTTCACTAAGGCACTGCATGACCAGGCAAACGAGAACGGCTCCAATCAGGTAGGCAATCACCGTTCCGATGGCACCGGCACTTTTAATGAAATAACCGGGACTCATAAAAATCCCGGTCCCAATCACGCCACCCAGTGACAGTGCAATCAGCTGGTTGGTGTTCATCGATTGGTTTTGCTCTGCTGTTTTAATAATGTTGCTCCTAGAATAAATTGGTTAAATGATTTACCAAGGGTTAGTCGCGGTAAGCGTGGGTCAAGTCCAGCTGCAGACCGGTTGGGTTCAAGACAACACCCTTCACATTTGGTCGATTCAGGATAATACGCTTCCATGAATACAATGGGTTCAAGTTTGCTTGGTCCTTCAAAGCGGCTTCAGCCTTCTTGAAATCAGCGTCTCGGGCTGCCGGCTTATTGGCATCCTGATTTTCCGCTTGATTAACAGCGGCTGTAAAGGCATCATTCTTGAATTGGCCACTATTAGTACCAGTTGTTGGCGTCTTGAACATGTTATAGTAGCTGACACCATCTTGGTAATCACCGGTCCAGTTGGTTAAGGTGATATCGAAGTTACCATTCTGGGCATCTTGCATCCGCTGCTTAATTGGCACAATCTTTTCCGTGACAGAGATGTCGGAGCCAAAGGTTGATTCCCAAGCCTGCTTGAGGTAATCAACGGTACTCTTGGAAACGACTGCATCGGCATCGGTTTCAATCGTCACGTTCATCTTGCCCTTATTAACTTCTTGAAGACCTTCCTTAAAGAGCTTCTTGGCTTGCGTTGGATCGTATTTGTAGCCAGGGTTAACGTAGCTGGCCAGGTCTTGGCCGTTCGTGGCCTTGACCAAGTTCTTTGGCACTAGACCTGTTGCGGCGTAACGAGTACCACCACTGGCCTGATCAGCCAATGCTTGGCGATTGGTGGCCAGGTTCAGCGCCTGACGAATCTTTTGATTTGCTAAGAATGGATTCTTGGCCTGATTGTATTCGAGGTAGGAAGAAACAGCCAGTGGTGTCGTTGTTGCCGCCTTATTATTCTTATTGGCTTCGTAAATTTCTGGTGTACCGTAGATTTTTGCGCGATCAATTTTGCCTTGCTGATAAAGTTTGATGGCACTTTCTGGGTTTTTGATAACCTGCCAGTTAACCTGCTTGGTTTTGACGTTTTTCGCGTCCCAGTAATCGGGGTTCTTGACCATCTTGAAGGACTCGTTGGTTCCATTCCAACCCTCCAACTTATAGGGGCCAGAGTAAATCTGATTTTTCGCGGTGGTACCGTAATGAGAACCTTGGTCTTTGACGTAGGATTCCTTTTGTGGCATTAACTGGGCGAAACTCAGCAAGTACTTGAATTGCTGCATTGGCTTTTCAAGCTTAAAGGTCAACGTATCGCCCTGGGCCGTCACGCCCAATGATGATACTGGCTTTTTGCCCGCCATGATATCGTCGGCATTTTTCACACCTGAGGTCAGGTAGGCGTATTGGGAACCGGTCTTTGGATCGGCTAACCGTTGCCAGGAGTAGACAAAGTCTTTGGCTGTTAGGGCAGAGCCGTCCGACCATTTCAACCCAGACCGTAACTGGACGGTGTAGGTGAGGCCGTCGCTTGAAACGCTGTAGGACTTGGCCAAATCAGGAACTGGTTCGCCCTTGGCATTCAGTCGCAGCAAGTTCGATTCGGTGTTACCCAAGATGGTGGTGGAGTATTGGTCCGAACTCTTTGAGATATCAAGCGTTTGGATATCGCTATCTAAAGAGTAATTCAGAACGGAGTCTTCCTTAGAGGCGTTCGTTTTGAAATGATTAAAGGTTGCCAGTCCTCCACCGACAACCACTACCAGGGCGGCTGCTGCCGTCCATTTTTGCCATTGCTTCATGAATTAGTGCCCGCCTATCCCCAAATTTTTTCGGCCGTGTCGACAACTAATTTAATCTTGGCCCATTGTTCATCTTCTGTTAGGTGATTACCTTCTTCAGTAGAGGCGAAACCACATTGTGTACTCAAAGCCAAGTTTTCCAAAGGAACGTATTGGCTAGCTTCCTTGACCCGGTCAATCAAAACTTGAGGGTCTTCTAGTTCAGGCTTCTTTGAAGTTACCAAGCCCAAAACAACTTCCTTGCCGGCAGGAACCTTTGCCAGTGGTGCAAAGTCACCAGAACGGTCGTCATCGAATTCCAAGTAGAAGGATTCGACGTTTTCCTGAGCAAACAAGGTATCGGCAACGGCATCATAGCCACCAGTTGCGGCCCAAGTAGAAGCATAGTTTCCACGGCAAACGTGTGTGCTAACACGGAGGTCTTCTGGCAAGTTTTCTAATGACAGGTTATTGATCTTCAGGTATTCTGCTTGCAGTTCATCAACGCCCTTTTGGTCAATGTTTTGTTCTGCCCAAAAATCAGTATCGGAGAGCATACCCCAAGTACAGTCATCTAACTTGATGTCACGACAACCAGCTTCATAGAGGGCTAGGTAAAGGTCGTGATAGGCAGTGGTCAAATCAATGATAAGGTCTTCGTGATTTGGGTAAAACTCCTTCAAAACAGCAATGTTTTCCTCACCGCGAACCAACTCAGCATAGGCCTGAGCTGGAGAGGGGATGCTTTGACGGGGGATAACGTCCAAATCCTTGGTGATTTCCTTCAAGTATAAGAACGCCTGCAAATCAGGATGGTCCTTTGTGAAGCGGATTTTGCCGTCAATTTGGGCTGATTCGGCTCGCGTTTCAATATCGTGGAAAAGGTAGCCGTGGGCGACATTTGTCTTTTTAATACCTTCAAAACCCCAGAAGGTGTCCAAGTGCCACCAGTGACGACGGAATTCACCATCTGAAACGTAGTGGAGGCCGGCCTTGACTTCCTTGTCGACGAGGTCTTTGATTTCTTCATCTTGAATTTTAGTCAAATCAGCTTTGGCGATGTTGCCGTCGGCAAAGTCTTGTTGGGCTTGCTTCAAGCGGGCTGGTCGTAAGAATGAACCCACGATATCAAAATGAACGGGGGCCTTGGTCAATGTTGCTACTGCTGTTTCTGTCATGTCTCTTCTCCTTTTTCTAGACATTAAAAAGCGCCTCTAGGTTTAGATTTTTAAATCTGAACCTAGAGGCGCATGTAAACGCTGTACCACTCTACTTCACTGGTCTTATGACCAGCCTTAGTCGATACACCAATGGGGGCTATATCGCAACATGATAACGGTTGTTAACCGTAGCCAGCTTATCGCAGAGGACTCGCCGCACTATGAACCGCTCCTGGACCATTTTCATCCGTAGCCAATCCACCGTGTCTCATCAAATCACGGTTTTCTGTAGAATCGCTTGCGGATTACTCATCCAATCACTGCAGTTGTTATCTTGGTTATGAGTATAGCATTAAAAAAATATGAGTCAACGGTGAATTTAAAATTTATTTTTTATGTAGGTTCAAAAGTTTATAATAAGCACCAAGACAAAAAGCCACGAGAGCTCTTTTGTAATGGACTTTGTTGATCTCGTAAATGGGACTTTTTATTTTTAAGGAGGCTCTCAAATTACTGGAGAAAAAATGAAAAAAATTGCTGTGATTGTTGGAAGTAATCGAACAAAGAGTGTTAGTCGGCGCTTAGCTTATTGGTTGGCTCCTGTGTTGAGTAACCAAGAGATGAAAGCTGAAGTAGTCGACCTAGCGACCGTTGCTTTGCCATTTTTGGATGAACCCGAGCTACCGTCTGAGAGCCATTATCAAAATCAGTCCACGATTGATTGGTCGAAGCAAATTAAAAGTTATGATGGGGTGGTATTCGTGGCACCCCAGTATAATTGGGGTTATCCTGCTGTTTTGAAGAATGCGATTGATACCCTCTATGCCGAGTGGCGGGGGCTACCGGTTGCGACCGTTTTCTTTGGTGGCCACGGTGGCTTTCAGGGTGATTTGGCCTTTTCACTGGTTTTGCAGGGCGTGAAGGTTAACCGCTTGCCCGTTAATCTTCGCTTGAACCTGGCAGTTGGCCAGGTAACGGAGGAAATGCCGGCGACCGAACTTGCTGAACTGCTGTCGCCATACCAGGATCAGGTGACTTTGTTGCGGTCAGCCTTTCAAAATGAGTTGCATAACCATGAATAAACGCTTTTTTGGTGCCAAACAAGTGGCAATGGTTGGCATTGACATTGGTGCTACTGGGACCTGTGCCCATTACCATTCGGATGTTGATATTGTGGGTCTTCGTTGCGCTCAATGTGAAGAATATTTTGCCTGCTACCAGTGCCATGATGCATTAGAAGACCACCACTTTGTGCCGATGGCCAAAAATTCAGCTGAGCCAGCAGTTCTCTGCGGGCATTGCGGTCAAGAATTAACTTATCAAGAATATAAGATGGGTGCCTGCCTGAACTGTTTAGCATCCTTTAACCCACGTTGCGAAATCCACGAAGACCGGTATTTCTGCTGAGTGGTTTTTTATTTTGTCTGCTTTTTGGCAATCTGGACAGTCATGGTGGCTTCCCCTATAATAACTTTCTAAGGGAAAAGATTAAAAAAAGATGAAAAGAGGAAGTGGGATGGATGATACCTTAACCTCTCGGGCTGGCTGGCGAGATGCCTTACCGACTGTTTTTGGTTACATTGGGATTAGTATGGCTTTTGGGATTGTGGCCAAAGCCGCGGGTCTGAGTACTTGGTTGATTGTATTGATTTCAGCGATTGATTATGGTGGTTCGGCTCAGTTTGTCTTGGTCACGATGGTTGGCTCTCACAGTTCAATAGTGGCCATTGCCTTTGCAGTTTTTCTGGTTAATGCGCGGATGATTCTGATGAGCATGACGCTAGCTCCCTATTTTAACCGTTATTCGCTCTGGCGGAATATTTGGCTGGGAACTTTTGTGACGGATGAAAGCTTTGCATTGGGGATGAGTAAGGTGAATGTTAGTCAAAACCGGCTTAGCTTTCCTTGGTTTAACACGGTCAACTTGGTCTCGTATGTGAGTTGGTTGTTAGGCACTTTCTTGGGTGCGGTTTTGGGCGGACTAGTAACGGATCCGAGCAAATTCGGCCTGGACTTTGCCATTACGGCCATGTTTATTGGCCTCTTAATAGCGCAAATCAGTTCGGATAAGACGATTAAGTTGGCCTTACAAGCAGCTGTGGTTGTCTTTGTGTTGGTGCTGATTTACCTCTTTTTGATTTTTGTACCAAAGAATTTTGTTGTTTTACTGGTGACAATCTGCGGCTGCTTATTTGGGATGGTGATGAAACGTGTCTTTGACTAACTATATGCTATTAACAATCATTGCCTGTGGCCTCGTGACCTGGGTATCGCGGATATCTCCCTTTATCATGCTGAAAAAATTTGATTTACCGGAAGGAGTTCTCGAATTTTTAAGCTTTGTGCCAATCACCATCATGGCTGGTCTGTGGTTTGAAAGTTTATTTGTGCAGCATATAGGACACCTTCCTAGCATCAATTGGCCCAATTTATGGGCTTCTTTACCAACGGTGGCGACGGCTATGGTAACGAAAAATCTCTTGTTGACGGTAGTGGTTGGGGTTCTTTCGTTTGCAGTCTTAAACTTAATTGGATCTTAAATTAAATTTTTCTCATAAAAACCTTGACGGCCGTGTTTTGAATGATTATCATTGGCACAACAACAGAAAAGGGGAAATGTTGATGCGAAAAATTGGAATTATTGGAATGGGCCATGTTGGTTCAACGGTGGCACATGGTTTGATTGCTGAAGGCGTAGCGGATGAATACGTCTTCATTGATAAAAACGAGAAAAAAGTCCAAGCAGATGCTTTGGATTTTGAAGATGCCAAAACGAATTTGAACAATAGTTTTTCTGTGACTGTTAATGACTACCAAGCATTGGGGGATGCAGATGTCATTATTTCAGCCATCGGTAAGATTGAATTGCAATACGATAACGTCGAACATGACCGCTTTATTGAATTGCCACACAACGTTGAGCAGGTGAAAGAAGTTTCAGCTAAGTTGAAGGCTACTGATTTTTCAGGGGTCTTGGTGGTTATTACTAATCCTTGTGATGCGATTGCTGCTGTTTACCAGGCAGAAACTGGTTATCCGAAGGAAAAAGTGCTTGGAACGGGAACACTTTTGGATACAGCGCGGATGCACCGGGCAGTCGGTTCGGCCTTCAATGTTGATCCACGTTCGGTTGCGGGTTATAACCTGGGTGAACACGGAAACTCACAGTTTACGGCTTGGTCAACGGTTTCTTTGCAGGGACAACCAATTACCAAATTAGCGGCTGAAAAAGGGGTTGACTTGGCTGCGATTGAAAAGGACTCTGTGGTCGGTGGCTATACCGTCTTTGATGGTAAAGGCTACACTTCTTATGGAATTGCGACGGCTGCCATTCGTTTGGCCAAGACAGTCGTTCAGGATGCGAAGACGGAAATGCCCGTTTCTCATAAGCGTCCTGAATTTGCCTCTTATCTTTCTTATCCTGCTATTGTCGGTCGTGAGGGGGTTGTTGCCTACTCACAATTGGATTTGACGGAAGAAGAGTTGGCTAATTTACAGAAATCAGCAGACTCGATTCAAACTCAATTTGAAAAGGTTGTTGCGCATTAGAACGGCGTTTACACCGATAATGGTTCTAAAAATTAAATAATTTTAATAAAAGGCTTGACTAATTATTAGACGTTATGTATTATAAACGTATGGTAATTAATTGCTCCGTAGTTCAGTTGGTAGAACGCCGCACTGTTAATGCGAGGGTCGCTGGTTCGAGTCCAGCTGGGGCAGTCCTAGCCAAATCAGTGTTGGTTGTCATTTGACAACCAACACTTTTTTATTTTATAAATTAGAATATAAAATATTGGCAAGAATCGTTTTTCAGAATAGTTCTCAAAAATAGATGAATGATAAATTAAAAATTTATCATAAAAGGCTTGACTAAGTGTTGGACGTTATGTATTATGAACGTATGGTAATTAATTGCTCCGTAGTTCAGTTGGTAGAACGCCGCACTGTTAATGCGAGGGTCGCTGGTTCGAGTCCAGCTGGGGCAGTAGTGGGTAAAGTAAAAAGACGGTGGTTGCATAAAAGCAACCGCCGTCTTTTTACGTGCGTGATGTTGAAAACCGATTTATAAGGAAGGTTTGCCGGGCTTGGCCTTCTTGTACCAATACCAAGTTCCGTAGAGGGCGTTAATTAAGATAATAACCTGCAAGACAAACATGGAACTGGCATAGGCATCATGAATCAAAAAGATATTACGGAACCAGACAATAACCTGGATCACGTCAGAAACTAACCAGGCAATCCATTGAGAACGGAAACCATAGGTCATCAGAATCTGGCCAACAATGTTTAATGGAAGAACAGCTGAATCAAGATAAATTTGCAGACCGTTAAAATGCTTTGAAAAAGTAACGACAGTGATATAGGAAACAAGTGTGATTAAAGTTGTGATGAGGGCGGTGTGCAACGTTAATTTACGGGAAGGGAGCTCTTCCTCAACGCTACCACGATAGCGGGCCCAGGCCGCAATACCTATGAACTGCATAATAAAGGCGAATCCCTGGGAGGTGAAGTCACCATAAGTTCTTGAAAAAAGGGCGACGACCATCCATGTTGCTGTCCCAATTAACCCCCAGAAGTAATTGCTTTGTTTCCCCTGGTCGACTAGGGCGAGGTTAATCAATGAACTAACGCCAGTTGAGACGGCCAACCAGGCCATCCCATTAAAGCTGCCACCGATTAAAAAGGTGGCGATTTGGGCAACAATCATCAATAATAAGAGCGCCTTGGTCATCTTACTGAGGCTGACCAAATCTTGTATGATCCGTTTAGGAGCCATTGTCTCCTTAAAAATCAGCCAAAAGCTCGTCTTGTTCTGTACATTTTCCATCATTGTTTTCTCCTTATTGTTTTTTAGGTGCCGTGACGGAAGCAACGCACCGGTTTGTAACCGCCCTAGTATACGCCTGAAAAAGGCGAACGTATCAACTGATTTTGTGGAAATGTTCGATTTAAATGAAAATTAAATCGCTTTAGGACGGGGCGGAGACGCCCTTTGCGTGCTATAATTAATATGTTTGAAGAAACCGTGATTTTTAAATTTAAGGGAGTATCACATCATGTATTTGTTCATCAACATCATCGGTCTTTTGGTGTTTATCGCCTTGGCCGTCTTGTTTTCAAAAAACCGTTCAGCCATTAATTGGAAGTCGGTTTCAATCATGGTTGTCACCAACTTGGTCTTAGCTTGGCTTTTGACAGGCTTCCCATTGGGTCGGACCATCGTCAAAGGAGCCGCTTCTGGCTTTGACAGCTTGATTTCTGCTGCCAGCGCTGGAATCGACTTTGCTTTGAAGCCAACTGGGATGGCTTTGCCATCAAACTTCGTTGTTTCAGCGTTGTTGCCAATCCTCTTGGTTGTACCATTGTTCGACATTTTGACTTATATCGGGGTCTTGCCATTTATTATTAAGTGGGTTGGTCGTGGTTTGTCAAAGCTTTCCGGTCAACCTAAGTTCGAATCATTTTTCTCAGTTGAAATGATGTTTTTAGGAAACACGGAAGCACTCGCGGTTTCTGGTATCCAATTGAACCAGATGAAGGCTTCACGTAACTTGACGTTGGCGATGATGTCAATGTCTTGTGTGACGGCTTCAATCCTTGGTTCTTATATGCAAATGATGCCCGCACAGTATATCTTGACTGCTGTGCCAATCAATGTCTTAAACGCTTTGATTGTGACGTCAATTTTGAACCCTGTTGAAGTGACAGAAGCAGAAGATACGATTGCAACGATTGGAGCAAATGCTCCTGCAGCTGAAAACGCTGAATCTGGTTCACAAGAATTAGCACAAGAAGAAATCGAAAAGGCTGAAAAGCCAGCACGTGAACCATTCTTCTCATTCTTGGGCGATTCAATTTTGGGCGCTGGTAAGTTGATCTTGATTATCGCTGCCAACGTGATTGCCTTCGTTGCCTTGGCCGCTCTTGTTGACAAGATTTTGGCTTGGGTTAACCCTTGGTTGTCATTGGAACACATCTTGGGAATCGTCATGTTCCCATTTGCTTGGTTAATGGGCTTCGGCAACCAAACAGCCTTTGATTTGGCACAGTTCATGGGAACAAAGTTGGTTACCAATGAATTCGTTGTCATGGGTAAGGTAACCGGTGAAATTGCCCACTATGCACCGCATTACAAGGCAGTTTTGACAGTCTTCTTGACGTCATTTGCTAACTTGTCAACAATCGGTATGATTATCGGAGCCTTCAAGGGCTTGGTTAACAAGGAAAAGAACGAAGTAATTGCTAAGAACGTTGTTTACTTGTTGTTGTCTGGAATTTTGGTTTCATTATTCTCAGCAGCAATGGTTGGACTCTTTGTTTGGTAAAATTTTGTTTCAAAAGCACCCGGAAGGGTGCTTTTTCTTTTGCTGAAAATTGGCTCTTTTCACAAAAGCCTGCTAAAATGAAAAAGTGAAGCTAGTTTAGCTAGCCAGAAATTTTCAGACAAACAGTAGCTATTTGTTTGATGATTAGTAGCAATGTCAAGTACAGGATAGCCAAGGACGGCCGAATCATTTCAGCTGTTATATTTCGATTTAATCCCAAAGTGTTTAGATAAAAAGAGCGGATTTTACGGAAAATGGTTACTGGCAAAGGAAGGTTCTATTTATGTTATCTCGTTCTCAACGGCGGAAGACGGATAGCCGTAAGCGTCGATTTTATAAGCAATGGTGGTTTTGGTTAATTCTCGTTTTGATTGTCGGTGGGGTGGCCTTTTACATGATTGGGTCAGCTTCATCTAAGAAATCAAGTGATACACCAACACCGGATATTTCGTACTCATCGTCTAAGAAGCATACTTACGACTTTGGTGATTCGTCATCATCTGATTCTGACGATACAGACGATACAACAACGTCTTCAAGCTCAACTAATAACACGGCGGCATCTAATTCAGCTGCATTAGCAGCTGCACAATCTTCTGCAGCAGCTGCAGCATCCTCAAAGGCAGCACAAGATGCTGCGAACGCGAAGGCTGCCGCAGATTCATCATCACGGGCAGCGATGTCGCAATCAATTCTGGATAAACAACAATCGTCATCACAGAGTAGTCAAAGTACGCAGACGAATCAAAGCACACAAACCAATCAAAATACAAATACCAACACTAACACTAACCAAAATACGACACAAACAAATCACTAAAATTTTGAACCTGGGCGCTCGCCCAGGTTTTTTAGTGTAAAATTAGCTTGACTATTTTCATGGTCCTTTGTACACTTAGAAAAGCTAATGAGGAGTACACAAGCGCAGCTGTGAGAGACCTAGTGGGTGGTGAAAACTAGGACTGTTAATGTGGAAGGTTGCTTTGGCGTTAAAAATGTTAATGAATGAGTGGCTATCAAAATTGTTGATAGCAATTTAGGTGGTACCACGTGTAAGCGTCCTAATCGAAAGATTAGGACGCTTTTTATTTTGGACCACAGGCCACATTACTATTAAAGGAGATTTGCTATGCGTGAAGTTGAAATGTCAACCAAGTACGATCCAACAGCCGTTGAGGCTGGTCGTTACCAAGACTGGTTGGATAATGATTTGTTTGCACCAGAAGCAAATCAGGCCATTCAGGGTCAAGAACCAGAACCTTACTCAGTGGTGATTCCACCACCAAACGTTACCGGTAAGTTGCACCTCGGTCATGCCTGGGACACGACTTTGCAGGATATGTTAATTCGCCAAAAGCGGATGCAAGGGTTTGACACTTTGTGGTTGCCAGGAATGGATCACGCTGGTATCGCCACCCAAGCAAAGGTGGAACAACGTTTGCGCGACCAAGGCGTTTCCCGCTATGACTTGGGTCGTGAAAAGTTTGTTGAACAAGTTTGGGATTGGAAAAATGAATATGCCTCAACCATCAAGCAACAATGGGGTAAGATGGGCTTGTCATTGGACTATAGCCGCGAACGCTTTACGCTAGATGAAGGGTTAAATCAGGCGGTTAATAAGGTCTTTATCGACTTGTACAACAAGGGACTGATTTACCGTGGTGAATACATTATCAACTGGGACCCACAGGCTCGAACAGCTTTGTCTGATATTGAAGTCATTTATCAAGATGATGAGGGTGCCTTCTACCACGTCAAGTATCCATTTACGGATGGTACAACGTTGAATGGTAAGGACTATATCGAAATTGCTACAACGCGTCCAGAAACGATGTTCGGAGACGTTGCCGTTGCTGTTCATCCATCAGACGAACGCTACAAGGATTTGATTGGCAAGACGGTTAAGGTACCGCTTGTTAACCGTGAGATTCCAATTATCGCTGATGAATATGTTGAAAAAGACTTTGGAACTGGAATGGTTAAGATTACGCCAGCCCACGATCCAAACGATTTCCAAGTCGGAAACCGTCATGATTTGGAACGCATCAACACGATGACAGAAGATGCTCATTTGAACGAAAACGCCGGCAAGTATGTTGGCCTTGATCGTTTCGAAGGCCGTAAAGCCATGGTCGCTGATTTGCAAGAACAAGGGTTCATGCTTGAAGTAGAACCACTGGTTCACTCAGTTGGCCACTCTGAACGGACAGGTGTTCAAATCGAATCACGTCTTTCAACACAGTGGTTCGTTAAAATGGAGCCATTGGCTAAGCAAATTTTGGCCATGCAGCAAAATGCTGACGAAAAGGTGAACTTTGTTCCTGGTCGTTTTGAAGATACCTTTACTCGTTGGATGGAAAACATCCGCGACTGGGTGATTTCTCGTCAACTCTGGTGGGGCCACCAGATTCCAGCCTGGTATAAGAACAAGGGGACGGACCAAGAAGAAATGTACGTTGGGACAGAGGCGCCTGGCGCTGATTGGGAACGTGATCCAGATGTTTTGGATACTTGGTTCTCCTCAGCCCTTTGGCCATTTTCAACGATGGGCTGGCCAAACGACTTAGATGGCGATTATGCTAAGTATTATCCAACGAATACCTTGGTAACGGGTTATGATATTATCTTCTTCTGGGTTGCCCGAATGATGTTCCAAGGAAAAGAGTTTACTGGCGAACGACCATTTAAGAACGTCTTGATTCACGGCTTGATTCGTGATGGTGAAGGTCGCAAGATGTCAAAGTCATTGGGTAACGGTGTCGACCCAATGGATGTGATTGAAAAGTATGGTGCCGATGCCTTACGTTGGTTCCTGGCAACTGGTTCAACACCTGGTCAAGACGTCCGCTTTACTTATGAAAAGATGGATGCGGCCTGGAACTTCATTAACAAGATTTGGAACGTTGCTCGCTATGTGATTATGAACCTTGATGATGATACGAAGGCCGAAGTACCAGCTAAGGACCAACAGACGCTAGCCGACCAATGGATTTTGGACCGCTTGAACGCGACGGTTAAGGAAGTTTCTGAAAACTTCGAGAAGTTTGAGTTTGGTGAAGCTGGTCGTGATTTGTACAACTTCATCTGGTCTGATTTGGCTGATTGGTACGTTGAAATGACTAAGGAGTCATTGAACGGTGATGGGGATAAGACAGCCGTTCAACAGACCTTAGCCTCTGTCTTGGATCAAACGTTGCGCTTGCTCCAACCAATCATGCCGTTTGTCTCTGAAGCCATCTGGCAAGAAATGCCACAACAAAAGGGCAAGGACGAACACCTCGGCATCCAAGCTTATCCTGTTTACCAAGAATCTTTGGCAAATGCTGAAGCAGCGGCCTCCTTCAAGTCTTTGCAAGATTTGATTGTTGCTGTTCGTAACATCCGCGCCGAAGCAAAAGCACCAATGTCAAAGCCAATCAACGTGATTATCAAGGTCACGGATCCAGCATTGAAGTCAATCTTTAATGAAAATGCGGACTATATCGATCGTTTTGTCAAGCCAGAATCATTGACGATTGATATGGACGTGACTGTGCCGCAATTGGCCATGTCACAGGTCATCACTGGTGCGGAAGTTTATGTCCCATTGGCTGGTTTGATTGATATTGAAGCGGAAATCAGTCGCCTGCAAGGTGAAGCTGATAAGTTCCAAAAGGAAGTTGCTCGTGCCAATGGTAAGCTTTCAAACGAAAAGTTTGTCAATTCGGCGCCTGAAAAGGTTGTTGCTGCCGAACGTGAGAAGCTTGCTGACTGGGAAGAAAAGCTTGCTTCAACTCAAAAGCGCATTGCTGATTTACAAGCGCAAGGGTAAAATAGGCGAATAGTAATAAAAATCCTCACCTTTGGTGGGGATTTTATGTTAGGTTAATATGAGCCGTGTAAATTAGTAAGACGATTTACACATATTGACGAAGTTCCAAGATGGATTGGTTTTATTTATATAGGTAATAATATGTTTGGAAGTAAAATAATCGCCAGTGGTCATTATGTGCCAGAAGATGTTGTCACGAACGATGACTTGGCGAAAGTGATTGATACTTCGGACGAATGGATTGTCAGTCACACCGGAATACAGGAACGGCATGTCTCTTTACAGGGGGAAAATACGTCTGATTTGGCAACGAAGGCGGCCCAACAAGCACTAAAGAAAGCCGGTGTTTCGGCCGAAGAAGTTGATTTTATCATTGTAACCACTTTTACCCCGGATGGACTGGCACCTTCAACGGCAGCTTTGGTGCAACGTAATTTAGGAGCCGAAAAGGCCTTTGGCTTTGATCTATCAACTGCTTGTGCCGGCTTTGTCTTTGGTTTGACGACGGCCGATAACTTTATGAAGACTGGGCAATACCGGTATGGCTTGGTGATTGCTGCTGAAGTGAACTCGAAGATGATGGATTTCCGTGATCGAACGAGTACCGTTTTCTTTGGCGATGGTGCTGGAGCTGTTTTGCTAGCTCCTAGCGAACAAGGCGAAGTTTTGGCCACTGATTTGCACACGATAGGAGATGCAGATGTTGTTCATTCCGGTCGAATCGAGCCATTAACATCTTTGAGCGCCGACAACTATCCAAAGATTGATGCCTTTTTTCAGGAAGGACGGATGGTTTATCAAGAAGTGACCACTTTGATTCCAAACCATATTCAACAATTCTTGGCAGACCAAGACTTAACAATTGATGATGTGGACTATGTGATTTTGCACCAAGCAAACCTGAGGATGATTGAGAAGGTGGCTGAAGCCTTGAATCAACCAATGGCAAAGTTCATCACGAATGTCGAAAAGTATGGTAATTCGTCCTCCGCAGGGATTGCGATGGCCTTTGACCAGTTACGAGAAAGTGCGGATTTAGCAGAGAAAAAGGTCTTGTTGACTGGCTTTGGAGCAGGTTTTACCTATGGATCTTTGCTCTATAAGGGTTCTTTGTAATTCAAAAGAGTCAAATGTAATGCCTGTGTAACATTACAGAAAGAGGCCAGCAATAACCAGTGTCTAAAATGAATATATAGATTAAGCGTAAGTTAAGCACTTACTAATCAAACATAAGCAGAAAAAATGGAGATGTCTCTCATGAAGAATAATATTACCAAAACTATTTTAGCGACGGTGGCTGGTGCAGCTGCGTTTGCAGGTGCCGGAGCAGTTGCTTCAGCCAACGATATTACTGTTAAGGCAGGGGATACCTTGTCACAAATCGCTGCCAACAACAACACGACTGTTGATGATTTGGCTTCAAAGAACAACATTCAAAACGTTAACTTGATTTTTGTTGGTGACATCATCAAGACTGATGGTACCGCTGCTGGGACAGCCGCAGCCGCAGCTGCTAACACAACTACGGCAACTGCTCAGACAGAAACAGCGGGTACTGCTGCTGCCGCAGCTGCTACTGCTTCTTCAGCAACTACTCAAACACAAGCTACTACAAACACAAACACTCAGGCACAAGCTGCTACTACTTCATCTTCAGCTAACTACAGCACTTACTCAGCTGGTGCTAGCGGTTCAGTTCAAACAATCATCAACGCTATGAACGCTAAGCGTGCAGCTGCTGGCTTGGCACCTGTATCATACGATGCTTCATTGGCTGCTCGTGCACAATCACGTGCTGAAAACGCTGTTGCAAACGGTGGTTTGCCAACTGGTCACATGCAACAAGTTGCTGGACCTGAAGTTGTTGCAATCGACTGGGCTCCAAGCCAAGTTGTTGATGCATGGTACAACGAAACTGGTATGATTGCTGCACCAGCTCACCGTAACTGGTTGATGAACGCCAGCTTCACAAAGGTTGGATTTGGAATCGTTGACGGTACTATCGTTGGTATCGCTGGCTAATCTTAACCGATTAATCTTAATTTAAACTAAAACACTTACATTAGTATGTAGGTGTTTTTTTGTTTAAGAAAAAGTTAAATGTGGGTAGTAAGTAGACAGATAGCTCCATATTTTATTGATTCAACTACATTTGTGGTAAGATAGGGAAACATGAGAGCGCAGCCAGGAAGCGCGCAAATACGGCGAAAAAAATGGAGTGTCGAAGTTCTTATGGCAGATCAAAATAATAATGAATTTTCACGGCAACGGCGGTTTGATGAAGTCCGTCAAACAAAGAAAAAGAAGAGTCGCGTGAAACGTTGGATTTTATATATCCTACTTGCCATCGTGGTTGGTGTAATCGGATGGGGTGCTTACCTCTATAGCGAATATAAAGGTTCCATTGATTCAATTCAAAAATCGGCTAAAATTTCAAAGACCCGAGATGTTTCAAGTTTGATTGCCCAGGGCAAGTCATTCTCAATTTTGATTTTGGGAACTGATACTGGAGAACTTGATCGTGATCGAACAGGTTTGAGTGATTCAATGATGGTAGCCACCGTTAACCCAACGGAAAATAAGGTCACAATGGTTTCAATTCCACGTGATATTATGACAGCAATTCCAGGTGATGAGGATACCTTCCCCCAGAAGTTAAATGCTGCTTATAGTTTGGATGGCGTTGGTGCTTCCATGAAGGCTGTTCAAAACTACTTAAACGTGCCAATTGATACTTATGCGCTAGTTAATATGAAGGGCTTGGAAACCTTGGTTAAGAAGGTTGGCGGTGTTTCAGTTAAATCCCCACTTTCTTTCCAATATAGTCAAGCAACAGCTCATGATTATGGCCCTGATTTGTATCGTTTCCACAAGGGTTCTACTTCTTACGAGAAGTCAACCGATAACGGTGTGACTTGGTCAGCAAGTAAGACAGTGATGGACGGTGATGCCGCCTTGGCCTTTTCACGGATGCGCTATGATGATCCGCAGGGTGATTATGGTCGTCAACAGCGCCAACGCTTGGTATTGGAAGCAATGCTAAAGAAGGCAGTGAACGTCAAGACGTTGATTGATCCAAGTTTCGTTAAGGCAATTTCAAAGAATGCTCAGACTGATTTGTCCTTTAACGACATTGTTAAAATTGCTCAGAAGTACCGTGGCGCTGTGAAGAACCAAGTTTCTGACCATTTGCAAGGTGAGGGCGTGATGTACGAGGGTGTTTCTTACCAAATGGTGCCAACCTCTGAAAAGCAACGGATAACCAATCTCTTAAGGTCTCAGCTTGGTTTGAAACATAAGGAAACCGGTTCCCAGTTTGCTAGTGATGTGCCATCCGATCAGTTGCGTTCAGCAGCCTATGCTCTAGCACAAATTGATGAAAAATTAGTTCAATAAATCTTTGAATACAGAAGTCAGCTCGCGGTGATAAAACGCCGTGGCTGGCTTTTTTCTTTCTGATTATTCGTGTTATACTGGGTAATAATCAAACGATTGGGGTCTGATATGCAAGATAAGAAAATTGCCATTATCGACTTGGGCAGTAACTCGACGCGGTTAGTGATCGAACAGTTACATCCAAATGAAACCTATACGGAGATTTTACGTGTAAAGGAAGACACAAGGCTTTCACAAAACATGGGGCGCGATCTGATGTTACAAGAGGAGCCAATTGTGCGGACCATCAAAGTCTTGCAAAAATATCGACAAAAAATTGACGACTATGAAGTTAGCGAGGTCTACGCCATCACAACGGCAGCAGTGCGTTCTGCCAAAAATCAAGCAGAATTCCTAGAGCGGGTCAAAGACGAAGCGAAAATCAGCTTTCGAGTCTTGACCGGCCAAGAAGAGGCCCACTACGATTTTCTCGGCGTCAGAGAAGCATTGCCAGATGTGCTGAATGGTATCATTCTAGATACTGGTGGCGCATCGGTCGAATTAATTCCCTTCAAAAATGGCCAGGCGTTAGCCGAGGTTTCCGTGCCATTTGGTGCGGTTAACCTTTCTGAACGCTATCATTTGGCTGACACCATTGATGAAGCCAATATTCGACAGGCGAATGCGGATATTCAGTCCACTTATCGCAAATTGCACTTTATCGATGACTGTCAAAATCTGCCCGTCATTCTTTTAGGTGGGGCAAATCGGTCATTAGCAAAGATGGCTGAAGAAAAAGAATTGGTTTACCATCCGAAAGCCCTTCATGGGTTTATGATGCCGGCTAACCAGGTTGGCGAAATTTTTCATCAAATTGCTCAGATGTCTCGAACTGAGCGGGAACACCTCGCCGGCTTAGAGAAAAACCGGGCCGATATTATCATATCGGGCCTGTTGCCGGTATTGAACCTGATTAGTGTTTTAAACGCCCCCCAGGTCATCTTTTCAGAATCTGGTGTCCGTGAAGGCCTAATCGAAAGCCTGTTTGAGGAAAAAGAGCAAATCAATGACTAAAAAATTTTACGAATTAACGCCAGAAGAACGACTTGACTTATTGAACTTGCCAGAAGAATTGATGGCGCGGTTCGTAAAAGACCAAGAGGTCGCACACCAGGATTTAGTTGAGAATTATTTGACTGATTTTTCCTTGCCAGAGGGAATGGTTCGGCATTTAGTCTTGGATAACCAGCCCTATCAAGTGCCAATGGTTACTGAAGAACCATCCGTCATCGCAGCGGCTAACAACGGTGCCCACTTGTTTAAGATGGGTGGTGGTTTTAAGAGTGCTGGTACCAGCCAGGCAATTCTGGGCGGTCAGATTCTCTTTGAACACATTGATTTTGAGCAGCTACAGTCCTTTGTAACTGCCAACGAATATGAAATTTTCCAGGCAGCCGAAGAGGCCAAACCAAGTCTCTATCGTCGTGGTGGTGGTTTACGGAGCATTAACCTCCGCCATGTTAGTGGACATCGAGCAAGCCTTGATATTTTAGTGGATACGAGCCAGTCGATGGGGGCCAATGCCGTTAACACCATTTTGGAGAGTATTCGATTGATCTTTGAACCCTTTGATGACCAAATTTTAGGGGCAATTTTGACTAATGCAGGTCACCAAAGTGTTGTGAGTGTCACTGGTCGTGTGCCGGTGACAGCGCTAGGTGGCTTTGACGCTGCACAGCGGATCGTTGACCTAGCTGATTTTGCCAAAGTTGACCCTGACCGGGCAGTCACTGAAAATAAGGGCATCTTTAATGGTTTATCCGCCGTTGTTTTGGCCCTTGGAAACGATTGGCGCGCGGTTGAAGCCGCAGGCCATGCCTATGCCAGTCGGACCGGTCAATACCAGGCCTTAACCAACTGGCGGGTGAGCGATGACCATGAATTCCTGGAAGGGGAGTTTTCTCTACCATTGAACCTTGGTCGTGTTGGTGGGGCCATTGCCGGTCTTACTAAAGCACAAGATAATTTAGCCCTATTGGGCAATCCCACATTGGATGAAATGAAGAAAATTGTTTTGTCTGTCGGCCTTAGCTCCAACCTGGCTGCCTTAAAAGCGATTGCTGGTGAGGGCATTCAGGCCGGACATATGCGGATGCAAGCTCGGTTACTGGCCATTTCAGTCGGTGCAAAGACAGATGAAATCGTGCCGTTGTCTAAGAAATTAACCAAGGCACCAGCAATTAACGAAGAAAATGCAAAAAAGTTATTAGGAGAACTGCGTCACCATGAATCCGAAGTTAAATGAGCTCTTAGAGCAGGCAAATCAGGTCTATCCTGGTACCGTGATGACCCGCGTGGGGCAGAACCAAGATGGGCTGCTCCGCATGGACCGTGCCGAACAGTCTGCTTTGGCAGACCGCCTGTTGATTGAAGTGCCCGACCAGACGGAAGCTGATTTTGTCCTGGGAAATGAACTCTTACAGTTAGTTTTGACCTTAAATGGCATTACACCACAGATTTATTTCGCTTTGACCTTTAATGATGAGGATTTGGACCAACAGTTAATTACGATTGCGACACGCCTGCATCGAACTGTTCTGCATGCCATTACTTATCAAGAATTGGCGAAACAAGGTTTCTTAACAGCGGATACTGTGACGGCTTTCTTGGCCGGCGTTAAGGATGAATTGTCGGTTGAGACTGCTAATGTCGACGGCGAGGACCTCTTCCGCTTGTTAACGGTTTTGGACGCGCAAGTCTTTTTGGTAGCTGCTGATAAGGCTGGCTTGTCTGATTTGGCAGCGGACGCTTTCGCAACGTTAAAAGAGGATTATCCACGGGCCACTGCCCAGGGGGAGAAATTAGTTGCACCAATTTTGGCGGCTAATTTGAAGGATTCCCGACAAATCCGTAAGCAAATGGTGCGTTTGTTTACGGGAATGGATGAAAGCTTGACCGAATTAGAATTGCCAACGGTCAACGCTAACCAGTACGTGACTTTGACGCCCGTTTTGTCACAACGCCAGTTGGATGGACCGGTTGCTAACCTCTATGAAGTCTTCCATTCCGAAATGACTGATTTCCAAACGAAGGAAACGGCTTTTGTTGGTGTTGGCAAGCAAGACCACCAAAATACTTTTGTGGTGACGCCACCAAAGGATGAGGCTGATCGACCAAAGTTTTTCACCGAACTATACCAAACATCTGTCAAGGAACTATTAACGAAGTTGGCCTTGCCATATATTTTGCGTCAGTAACATTGTGATTGAAGGAGGGGGAGACAATGCTTGTTAGCCCAGCAATTCAAGAAAATTTTGATCAAGCAAAATCGATTGTTTTTATGACCGGAGCAGGGGTTTCGACCCTTTCTGGTATTCCAGATTATCGATCAAAAAATGGTGTTTATCAGGGACTCGACCTTGCGCCGGAGTATCTTTTGTCCGACCAGGCCTTTGCTGAAATCCCAGAAATTCAGTACAAATTTATGCAGGAAAATCTGTATTTTCCAGCTGCTAAGCCAAACTTTATTCATGAAAAGATGGCAGCTTTCACTAAGGTTGGCCGTGGCCGCATTATTACTCAGAATATTGATGATTTGGATATTGCTGCCGGTGCCCAAAAAGACCGACTGATTCGTTTTCACGGCTCGCTTTACGACTTGTATGTTCCTAAAGATGGCGCTAAGGTAACGTTGGCCGAGTACCAAAAAAGTCTGTATCGGTCGTCTGACCACGCCAAAATCAGGCCGGATATTACCTTCTATGGGGAGCAACCAAAGCACGTTGAAGAAACGATTTCCTGGGTACAGCAGGCTGATTTGGTCGTCGTTGTTGGGACGTCCTTTCGAGTCTATCCCTTTGCCGGACTTTTGGCTTATGCCAACCCAGCGGCAAAGTTAATGGCGGTTAATTTGACTGCTATCCCGGTGCCGAGTCAGGTTGAGCAAATTGTGGGGGATGCGGGTCAGTTCTTTGAAGAACTGACGGTTAAGACCGCCTCTGAATGAAAGTAAATGAGTTATTTTAAACCTTTGTCTTCAAGACGAAGGTTTTTATTTGTATTTTATATGAAAAAAGATTAATATGTTTTTCAGGAGGAAGTTTTATGACGAATGATCAAGGAGACAACCGGCAAAATGCCGCTGTTCATGCACCAAGAACACCGAGTCAACAAGAAACGCACGAACATCATCATGGGCATGCAGCACCGCAACAGTTATCACAAAAGCCCTATATTATCGGGATTACCGTTAATTTGATTTTTGTTTTAAGTGAGTTAGTCTTTGCGAAAATTGCCCACTCAACAGCCTTGTTTGCCGATGCCTTTCACAATCTTTCGGATGTGTTAGCGCTGGTCATTGCCTGGTTAGCGGTCCTCGTTTTTGCGATTAAGGCGACTAAAAAGAAGACGTATGGCTGGCATAATGTATCGATTCTAGCTTCAATTTTTAATATGATTTTGTTGCTTTTTGCGGTTGGAACGATTTTTATTGAAGGGGTCCGCGACTTAATTGCCCCGGGACAAGTTCATACAAATGGGACAATTATCACCATTGTGGCGGCAATTGGAATTGTGGTGAACTTGTCAACAGCTCTTTTGTTTAAGATTTCGGGTACGCCCGATGAACATGGCCACCAGCATGGCCAGGATTTAAATGCAAAAACAGCTTATCTACACTTATTATCGGATGCCGGGGTTTCAATTGGTGTCATCTTAGCTGGTTGGCTGATTGACCTAACTGGTTGGCAGCTGATTGATCCAATTGTATCGTTAATTATTGGGGTCATTATCTTGGCTTCTGCTTGGCCAGTCATGCGTGAAACGGTCAACCTGGCGATTAACGCGGTACCGGAGACAGTTAATGAGGTTGCCATCAGCGAGTATTTGGTCAACCAAGAAGGGGTGTTGGCCATGCACGACTTGCATATCTGGCCACTTTCAACTACCGAAACGGCGTTGACGGTCCATTTATCCGTTGATGATTACGTCTTTGATGACGACCACGGCCAGGAATTTTTAACTCGAATTGAGGGTGATTTGAAAGCTGATTTTGCCATTCAACACGTCACAATTCAATTAGAAGCGGCCGAGCACAAAGAAAATTGTAATGTGATTTAAGGGTGGTCGATTGGGCTGATTTATCCGATGAAGCCTTGAGTGAAGGTAAAATTTAATAAAAGAGATAAAACGCCAAAATGACTGTTGTTACGGCGTTTTTCTTTTGAAATTTGAATCACTACCTGGCTGAAAAATCATTTTAGGGTTGACCTGAGCGCTCACCAGTGTATGATTAACGAGAACTTAGGAAGATCAATCGGGTTAACTAGCTTTCATAAGACTTCAAGTTTGTGCTTGGCGGACGTTATGAAAATTATTTAGCACTTGCATCTTTTTCGGCCAAAAAATTGTTGGCCTTTCGGCATTTATTATATTTATACTGGCGCGAAAAGAAAATGATGATTTTCAAGACAATCTAATTCGTTTGACACCTTCCTGAGGAATCTAACTTTCCAAAGGAGAATCATTATCATGATGGTACAACAAACCGCAGATAATCAGCCACATGGCGCATTGCTCATGCAAGGCGGCACTCAGAATAAAAGCTTGGAACAGGTGAACGGTACAATTGCCGTCCCGAAGTCCGGTTCGTTCTGGCGCCGCCTCCTCGCATTTTCAGGGCCGGGCGCATTAATCGCTGTCGGCTATATGGACCCTGGCAATTGGGTGACATCCGTTCAGGGTGGGGCATCCTACCACTATCTCTTGATGTCGGTCGTGATGCTGTCAGCTGCTATTGGTATGCTGTTACAGTATTTGGCTGGTAAATTAGGGATTGTAACCCAAGAAGATTTAGCACAGGCAACGGCTAAAAGAACGAAGAAGGCGACACGATATTTTCTCTGGTTCATCACGGAGCTTGCCTTGATCGCAACAGATATTGCCGAAGTAGTTGGTGGGGCGATTGCCTTAAACTTGCTCTTTGGCTGGCCGCTCTTGCTGACCGTCATCATGACGGCCTTTGATGTCATCTTATTGCTAGGGCTGATGAAGTTCGGCTTTCGTAAAATTGAAGCGATTGTCATGACCCTGATTTTAACGATTTTATTTGTTTGCTTATATTTGGTTTTCTTATCAAAACCTGATTTGGCAGGCGTATTTGGTGGCTTACTGCCACAAAAAGAAGTCCTTTCGACGCAGGCAATCCACGGATTGTCGAGCCCATTGTTCTTGACGGCAGGCATTATTGGTGCCACGGTGACACCGCACAACCTTTACTTACATTCATCGATTGTTCAGACCCGCCAAGTTGATAAGGACAATCCTGCCGAAGTTAAAGAGGCGATTAAGTGGATGGCCTGGGATTCAAACGGCCAGTTGACCTTAGCCTTTATCGTCAATGCTTTGCTTTTAATCGTTGGAGCGGCTCTCTTTTATGGCCATGCCAACGAATTGGCATCATTCAAGGGCATGTACTTAGCTCTACAAAATCAGCAAATGGCGGGTGCAATCGCATCGCCATTTCTCTCAACGCTGTTTGCGGTTGCGCTGCTGGCATCCGGACAAAATTCAACCATTACTGGTACCTTAGCCGGTGAAATCATCATGGAAGGTTTCTTACACTTTAAGATTCCGATGTGGTTGCGTCGCGTAATTACACGTGGCGTCGCGCTCATACCAGTGATTGCTATTGCTGTTTTGTATGGAGGTAACGAGCATGATTTGGATGCTTTGATTACTGGGACACAAGTTTTTCTCTCCGTTGTTTTGCCATTTTCGATGGCACCGCTCCTGTATTTCACTTCCTCAAAGAAAATCATGGGGCAGTTTGTGAATAAAAAGAGCGTGACCGTCATAGGTTGGCTCTGCTTTATTGTTCTAACTGTGATTAATATTTGGCTGGTTTTGGAACAAATGGGTCAGTGGTTTGGTTAGGAAAAACGACAATGATTCTGATTTAATTTAGAATAATTCCTGTTTTTATTGTGAAAAATCAGAGGAAACCACAAAAAGATTAAGTGAATTTTAAATCATTGTTATTCGTTAAGCCTTGGTATAAAAGCCTTTTGGCCAAAAATGTTGCAATAGGTTTGCAACATTACAAAAATATCACTTGACCTTAGAATTGTCAGGTGTAATATTTACTATAGACTTAGGAAGAAGTTATTGAGTTAAGTAGCTTTCATAAGCTTTCAACAACCAAGTTGAATGAAATCCTTTATGAAAATTATTTAGCACTTGAAAAAAACAACACGTGGTAGACGGACCAGTCTGCCTAAATTTCAATGAGGTCAGGGTGGCAGACTGCCCTTTTTGCTTTGGTCATTTTTTTCGAGTGAGAATTTGATTGCTTCGTCCCTAAGGAGAATTCCGAAGGAGAGATATTATGGATAATCCCGTAAAGAAGAGCCATTCTCTTATCGAACACACGGGCGATAAGAGTTTGGAAGAAGTAAACGGCACAATTGAAGTGCCAAAGGGCGCCCCTTTCTGGCGGCGTTTGATGGCTTTCTCAGGACCTGGGGCCCTGGTTGCCGTTGGTTACATGGATCCAGGTAACTGGGTCACGTCAGTAGCCGGTGGTGCTTCTTACCACTACTTGTTGCTGTCAATTGTTTTGATTTCTTCACTGATTGCGATGCTTTTGCAATACATGGCTGGTAAGTTGGGTATTGTCAAGCAAGAAGATTTGGCTCAGGCTACTGGAAACCGGACGAACAAGTTTGGCCGCTACTCACTCTGGATTATGACGGAGTTAGCGCTGATTGCGACGGATATTGCCGAAGTTGTCGGTGGTGCCATCGCCTTGAACTTGCTCTTTGGTTGGCCACTTTTGGTCACAGTGTTCTTGACGGCCTTTGATGTTATCTTGCTGTTGATGCTGATGAAGTTTGGTTTCCGCAAAATTGAAGCGATTGTTATGACTTTGATTATGACCATCTTGGTTGTCTTCATTTACTTAACAATCTTGTCAAAGCCTGACTGGGCATCATTGTTCTATGGCTACGTGCCACAACCAAAGGTAATTTCACCTGAATCACTTAAGGGCTTGCAAAGTCCTTTGATCTTGACTGCTGGTATCATTGGTGCCACGGTTATGCCACACAACTTGTACTTGCACTCATCAATCTCACAAACTCGTAAGGTTGATCACGAAAACCCAGAAGAAGTTCATGATGCTGTGCGTTTGATGACTTGGGACTCAAACATCCAATTGACGTTGGCCTTTGTGGTTAACACTTTGCTTTTGGTTGTTGGTGCTGCTTTGTTCTTCGGACATGCTCAAGAATTGGATTCGTTTAAGGCAATGTACAACGCCTTGGGTGACTCAAAGATTGCCGGTGCAATTGCATCACCAATCTTGTCAACGTTGTTTGCCCTTGCCTTGTTGGCTTCTGGACAAAACTCAACGATCACTGGTACTTTGACTGGTGAAATTATCATGGAAGGTTTCTTGCACTTGCGTGTGCCAATGTGGCTCCGTCGTGTTATTACCCGTGGAATCGCCTTGGTTCCAGTTTTGGCTATTACCATTATTTACGGTGGTAACGAGGCCCAGTTAGATAACCTGATTACTGCCACACAGGTCTTCTTGTCAATTGCCCTGCCATTCTCAATGGCACCATTAATCTACTTTACTTCTTCAAAGAAGATTATGGGCGAATATGCTAACAGTAAGTGGATTACTTGGACTGGTTGGATTTGTTTTGCTGTCTTGACTGCCATCAACATTTGGTTGGTTCTTGACCAATTCTTCCCACAATACTTCGGATAAATCAGTCAAGATAAACGAAGTCGTAACGATGTTCTAGCATTCACTGGAGGCAAATAATGGCTGAATTAAAATTAGATGTAGAACCAAAGCAATTTAAGACAATTCTTGTTGGTGTTGATGAATCAGAACAAGGCTATCACGCCTTGTCGAACGCGATTCACCAAGCCCGTGAAGATGATGCACAATTAATTATTGCAACAATTTTGGAAATGGGTGATTTGTCAACGATTTCCGCTTTGCACTTAGACTTCATCAAGGAAAAGCGTCAAGAATTGGAAAACAATCTGGCTAAGTACCGTGATTACGCACTTTCAAAAGGTTTGAAGAACGTGAAGGTTGTCTTCGATGATGGTATCAAGGCTGGTGAAATCTTGAATGATGAAATCGCACCACAGGTTGGGGCTGATTTGATCGTAGTTGGGGCTCACTCACATGAAGGCTTCTTTGAATCAATCGGTTCACAGGCTGCTTACATTGCCCGCAACGCTAAGATTTCTGTTTTGATCGTTAAGGATTAATTAGTTAAAAACTGGTAGCTAATGGCTATCAGTTTTTTTGTCTTCTATACATGAATAACTTTTCATGTTATACTAAAACAGAACTTATGAAAAGTTATTCATATAAAAGGAGCAGCTGATGACAGCGACATTGATCACAGGATTTTTTTCATATTTAGGAACAACATCTGACTACTTTGTAATTTTAGTTTTACTGTTTGCCACTTTTCGCAAGAAGTCGCAGGTGCGGCCGATCATTCTTGGCGCCTACCTCGGCAATGCTCTTTTAGTTGGGGCAGCTTTGCTGATTGGTGGGGTGCTAAAACAAATACCAGCTGAGTGGATTTTAGGTCTCCTGGGTCTGGTGCCGGTTGCTATCGGTGTAAAAAATTATTTCTCAAATGAGGAAGAAGAGGAGGGTGAGGCTTTTATTACCAAGGTCCAAGAAACGCCCAATCAGCGGATTGTTTTGACGGTCATTTTGATGACCATTGCTGGCTGTGGTGCCGATAACTTAGCGCTCTACATTCCTTATTTCTCGCTAGCTAATTGGGCAGCCTTACCAATCATCTTTTTGATGTTTACAGCAATTTTGACAATTTGCATTTTTTCGGCTTACCGATTGGCGAAGGTGCAGAAGGTTCAAGATCTTTTTGAACGCTATGGTGATTTAATGCAATTGCTAGTCTATGTGGCCCTGGGTATTTACATTTTATTTGATGCTGGAACAGTGACACATTTACTTTCCTTGTTATAATAGGGATATGAAAAAAGATGTCCAACATGAATTGAGTATAATTTTCAAATTGCTGGGGTCGGAAAGGCGTCTGGCGATTTTAGCCCTGTTGCGCGAGAAGCCTTGTTCGGTTTCTGAAATCGTGGACCAGCTCTCGATGGAGCAGTCTGCCGTTTCTCATCAGCTACAAATGCTGCGAGAGGCGCAAGTCGTGACGGTGGAAAAAGTAGGGCGGTCCGTCTACTACCAGCTGAACGATTCCCATATCTTAACCTTACTCAATAATGCCGAGCATCACGTGGACCACGTTTTGCGGCAAATGAGCCACGCTGAAGCGGTGGCTGAAGAGCAAGCTGAAACCAAGAAAAATCGTCAATAAAATTAATCAAAGAAAATGCATATTTTTATTGACAGATCTGTCTGCCGTTGATATACTAATATAGTTGTGAAATACAGCAAATGCCCTTGTGGCGGAATTGGCAGACGCGCTGGACTCAAAATCCAGTGGTGGCAACACCGTGTGGGTTCGACTCCCACCGAGGGCATTCATGAGAGCAAACAGCTAACAAAGTTAGCTGTTTTTTTCTTACCCAAATAATCAAAGAGAAAGACCGCAACCATGTCATCATGAGTTGCGGTCTTTTGATTGTAATTCAATTATTGATTAGTTTACTTGGGCATCGCCGGTCTGGTAGTTGATGGTAACACCAGGCTCGACGTTAAAAATCCAGTAATTCAGGTTTAAAGTCTTGCCGTTGTCTTCAACTGATTTGGCCATATAATGGACACCCTGTGGCAGTCGGTCGGTGCCATTATAAAGCGGTGTGACCTGGCCGCGAATGCTAATATTAGGGTTGGTTTTCAATGCATTGCGGATATCATCTTCGGGTACCAATTGCCCGGGATAGGCGTTTTCGACCCGAGTTCCCGTTGTCATATTTTCGGTCACCATGGTGGCCATTCCGAAGAATTGGTAGCCAACGATATGGGACTTATTCCAAAGAGCTTGTTTGCTACCGCCAAGGTTCACCTGTGGATTTTTATGGTAGCCGCCAACCCAGACACTTCCTGTAAAGTGGTCGTTGATGTACCAACCAGAAGGGCGAACACTTTCGGGAATGCGGGCGGGCCGCTTAGTGACTGTGTCCATGCTAGCTTTAGTAGCAACAAAGTTTGCTTGGCCGGACCGACCTAGCGAATCAAGGGCGGATAAGGCTAAACCGTTGGTTGGTCGTAACTTGTTACCGCTTTGAGCTGGGAAGGTCTGTTGTAATTCCTGGCTGGTAAAGGTGGCCTGATTTTGGTTAATGTGGACGATATCACCGTCGAGCGTGCCGTCCCATTTAATCTTTAAAAGATCTTGGTCGGAATTAGTCGTGGCAGCAGGCCGAGGGACACTCTTTGACCTATTCAGGCTTTGGCTCGCGGTATTTGTGTTTGTCTTTTGGTAACTTTGATTATGGCCATTTTTACCTGGTAAGAACGACAAAGCCGCCACAACCAGAATTAAGGCTGTGACGGCCGAACCAAAGTGCTTGGGCCGGTTGGGCCGCCGCTTATAAGAACTTTTTTTTGTCATTAGAAAGTCATTGCTCCTAAGAATTGTTTGATCCGTGGGTCAGTTGAATGGAAGAAATCCTCGGTTTTGCCATCATAGCCAACGTGACCATTGTCGATAAAGACAATTTTATCGGCCACTTGTTGGGCAAAGGCCATGTTGTGGGTGACGATAATCATGGAGGTTTCTTTTTGGGCTAATTCGCGCAGAACACGTAGAACTTGGGCTTCTAGCTCAGGGTCCAAGGCAGAGGTGGGCTCGTCTAAGAGAAGGTATTGGGGCTCCATTGCTAGCGCTCTTAAGATGGCTACTCGTTGTTGTTGTCCACCAGACAACTGGTAGGGATAGCGATTGGCTAACTCTTCCATATTGAACTGCTTGAGTAAGGCATGGGCCTTTTCCAAAGCTTGGTCTTGGCTGATTTTTTTAACCTTAGTGGGTCCTTCAGTTAAATTTTTGAGGACTGTTAAATGAGTAAAGAGGGCTTTTTCTTGAAAGACCATGCCGAAGTGCTTTCGGACATCGAGAACTTGCGCCTTGGTGAGGGTCTTATTCAAATTTAGGTCAAGTTCATCGACGATCAGCCGGCCGCTCGTTGGTCGCTCAAGCAAATTGAGTGAGTGCAGGAGAGTTGATTTTCCAGAACCAGAAGGACCGACAATGGCCGTTGTTTCCTCAGCCGGGAAGGTGACGGAAATGTCATCGAGGGCATTTTTATCGGGGTACTTTTTGCTTAAATTTTCAACTTTAATCATTGGGCAAACCTCGATGTATACTTTTCTAGGTAGTGTTGGCCAATCGAGAGAATCGACGTAAAGAGGGCATAGACCATGGCTACGAGGATGTACATCGAAAGGACCTTATAGTTCGTTGCGGCAATTTGCTGGGACAGGTAAAACATTTCCACAATTGTAATCACGGATGCCAGTGACGTGTCTTTTAACAAAGAAATCAGCGAGTTCGACAACGGCGGAATTGAAATGCGGGCCGCCTGTGGCAAGACAACGTAGAGGTAAACCTGCGTGGTTGTCATTCCAAGTGACTCGGCTGCCTGCTTTTGAACCTCGGAGACCGATGAGATAGCTGCTCGAATGGATTCGGAAGCATAGGCCCCGGTGTTCAGAGAAAAGACCGTGATGGCCGAAACCCAAGCTGATTGGAACAGGGCAATGTGGGCATTTGGCAAGCCGTAGAAAACAATGAACAATTGTACCAACATTGGCGTTGACCGGAAAAACCAGACATAGGTGGCGGCAACACCCTTTAAAATTTTCAAAGCGGCATCAGCCCAATCGTTCTGCGGTGCCTTGGCAACGCGAATCAAAGCGGTCGTGATGGCAAAGATAATTCCAAAGAAGAAGGAAATGGCCGTCAACGGCAGGGTGTATTGAAAAGCCGCCACTAACAGTCTTGGCAAGTATTTGATTGCCAGATCGATAAAATCTGTCATGAAAGAGTTCCTCTTTACTTTTATTAATTAGTCGTGGCTCAAGTCCATACCAAAGTACTTCTTAGAAAGCTTTGTCAAGGTACCATCCTTCTTTAACTCAGAGATGGCCTTGTTCATGTCCTTTTGCAAAGCAGCGTTCTTCTTGTTCATCAAAACACCGGTTGGTACAGATTGGATATCCTTTGAAATATCAACTGTGGTCAAATCAGCGTCTGGATTAGCCTTCTTCCAAGCGGCAAAGGCACCTTGGTCATTCAAAGAACCATCGGCGCGGTTCGTTGTAATCAAGTTCATGGCTTCAACGATACCGGCAACGGCCTTGATGTTGGCACCCTTTTGTTGGGCCACTTGGCCGTAGTTCGATGTCAATGACTGGGCCATTGTCTTACCCTTGATGTCAGCCAATGAATTCAAATCAGTTTCACCGCTACGCTTAATCAAAACTGACTTTGAGTAGAGGTAAGGTTCTGACATTCGGTAATTCTTTTCACGGTCGGGACGGATACCGATGTTGTTAATCACGGCATCGTAGCGGTCTGAGCCAAGACCGGCAATCAAAGAATCCCACTTTGTTTGAACGAAAGTAACCTTCATGTTCAATTTCTTACCGATAGCCTTGGCCATGTCGACTTCGTAGCCAACTAACTTACCAGAGTCATCATGGTAAGAAAATGGTGCGTAGGTTCCTTCTAGACCAACGGTTAAGGTTCCTGGCTTGATGGTCTCATCTTTTTTTGGTTGGTTTAGCTGGGCAAAACCAAAGATAGCGCCGATGACCACGATAATCCCGGCCAGTAAAATCAAAACTTTCTTATTCATCTTACTTCTTCTCCTCAAATAGGTAAAACAGTGCAAAATAAAACCGCCCCTAGTGTACACCAAGGGCGGTTTTTACGTCTGTAAATCAGATAGACCCACCCTAAAAAAGCGGTAAGTAACACTTTACCGCAGTCATGTTTGGGTTGTTAGTTAAGTTTTTAGCTAACATTAATCTTCTCCGATTTCTTTCTATCAGTGTAACGGGACAAGAAAACTTTGTCAACAGAATTGAACTGATTTTGCTAAAAAAGACAAAATTGGTTTACTTTCAAAATAGTCGGTTAAAAGCGATTGTTCGGCTTTTATTGCTGATTTTTCCAAAATGGTTTACTGGAAAGTCTGACTGAATGCTGGTTTGGCCACCTAGTCGGGCTAGCCGGCTTTTGCTATAATGAAAACATGGTATCGGTCATCATTTGACCAGAAAGGACTCATATGTCAGACAAGAAAACATTTTATATCACAACCCCAATTTACTATCCATCGGGAAAGTTACAATTGGGAAATACTTATACGACAGTTTTGGCGGATGCCGCTGCTCGTTACCATCGTCTTTTGGATGAAGACGTCTTCTTTTTGACTGGAACCGATGAACACGGGGAAAAGATTCAAAAGAAAGCGAACGAGGCCGGTACAAGTGAAATCGAATACTTGGACAAGATGATTAAGGACATCAAGGACCTGTGGTCATTGATGGGCATTTCATATGATAAGTTTATTCGAACGACTGATGAAGGTCACGAAAAGGCTGTCCAAAAGATCTTCCAGCAATTGCTGGATCAGGGTGACATCTACAAGGGCCAATACGAAGGTTGGTACTCTGTTTCCGATGAAGAGTATTTCACGGAATCACAGTTGGCTGAAGTTTACCGTGACGAAAACGGTAAGATGATTGGTGGTAAGGCACCTTCTGGTCATGAAGTTGAAAAGATTCAAGAAGAATCATACTTCTTCAAGATGTCCAAGTATGCTGACTGGTTGGTTGATTACTACAAGTCACATCCTGATTTTGTCCAACCACATGCACGAATGAATGAAATGTTGCAAAACTTCATTTTGCCGGGCTTGGAAGACTTGGCTGTAACGCGAACTTCTTCAAACTGGGGTGTTCCCGTTCCAGGTGATGAACGCCACGTCATTTATGTTTGGATTGACGCCTTAGCTAACTATATTACTGCCTTGGGTTACGATTCAGCTGATGATTCACTTTTGAAGAAGTTTTGGCCGGCTAATGTGCAATTGGTTGGAAAGGAAATTGTCCGTTTCCATATTATTTACTGGCCAATCATGTTGCATGCGCTTGGTTTGGAATTGCCAAAGGAAATCATTGGCCACGGTTGGCTGGTGATGAAGGATGGCAAGATGTCAAAGTCAAAGGGAAACGTGATTTATCCTGAAGACTTAACGGCCCGTTATGGTTTGGATGCTGTTCGTTACTACCTGTTGCGTTCAATGCCATTTGGCAACGATGGGGTCTTCTCACCCGAAGACTTTGTATCACGCGTGAACTTTGATTTGGCTAATGATTTGGGAAACCTCTTGAATCGAACGGTGGCCATGATTAATAAGTATGAAGATGGTGTGATTCCAGCCTTTACAACCGGTAAGACTGATTTTGATGAAGACTTGGACTTGGTTGTTGAAAAGCAGATTACAGAATACAACCAACACTTGAGTGCTGTTCATACAGCGGATGCGCTTGAAGCTGTTTGGGGTGTTGTTCGTCGTGCCAACAAGTACATCGATGAAACGGAACCTTGGGTTTTGGCTAAGCAGTCAGGCGAAGACGAAGACGCGAAGGCAGCTTTGCAATCCGTCTTGGCTCACTTGGCTGGAGCACTCCGTGCAGTTGCAGCGATGTTGCAACCGGTCATGACGGATGCGCCACGACAAATGTTTGCCCAACTTGGCTTAGATTACCCTGAAAAGGGCGTTTCTTTGGTTGATCTTGCCATCGATCAAGTGCCAGCCGGTACGAAGGTGGTTGCCAAGGGTGAACCAATCTTCCCTCGTTTGGACGTGGAAGAAGAGGTTGCCTACATTGCTTCATTGGTTTCAAAGGATACCAAGGGTAAGGGCCGGGCAGTCAAAGAAGCCGCTAAGCAGGGCGCAAAGGAGCAAGAAGTGAGCGAAGAAATCCAACATAAGGATTTGATTGAGTACGACGATTTTGATAAGGTCGAAATTTTGGCGGCTAAGATTACGGCTGCTGAATTTGTGGAAAAGTCAAAGAAGTTGATTAAGTTCACTTTGGATGATGGTTCTGACAAGCCGCGTCAGATTTTGTCGGGAATTCGTCAATGGTACCCAGAGCCTGAAGTCTTGTTAGGCAAGACAGTGGCAATCGTGGCCAATATGGCACCACGGAAGATGGCTGGCGAGTTATCAGAAGGAATGATTCTTTCTGCCGAAAAGAACGGCATTGTGACCGTTTCGGTTTTGCCAGAAATCATTGAACCTGGCTCAGGAATTGAATAAAAATCAGTAAAAAAGGCGGTTGCGTGAGCAACCACCTTTTTTTGTTTGTTTGAAGAAACGCTGGGTACGAAAAATGTTAGTAGTGCGGCATGGTGAAAGCGCTAGCCACCTAGGAATAAAGCCTTACTTCAATGGCCAAGCCCATGGGTCTTGGTGCCACTTGGCTAGGCGGGTATGGTCTTCATCACTAATCACTTTCTGGTTGGCCAATAACTTGATTAAACCGGTATAAGTCAAAAGTGGAGCAAAGGCAAAGCCAGCCTCTTGGAAGTTCTTGTCAGCATCGGGGAAACCATACGAGAAGATGGAAACCACACCGGCCACGTTGAAACCTTCGTTTTTGACGGCTTTTGCAGCGCCAAGAACGGATCCACCAGTCGAAATCAGGTCATCAATCAAGACCACTTGGTTATCTGCTTGGATAACACCTTCGACTTGGCGACCGGTACCATGGTCTTTTGGCTTGGAACGAACATAAACCATTGGTAAGTCTAATTCGGCAGCAACCAGGGCTGCTTGGGGGATGCCGGCAGTGGCAACACCGGCAATCACTGATACTTGAGGGTATTGCTCCTTAATCAATGCAGCTAAGGCTTTTGCGATGGCGTGGCGTGTTTTTGGATAAGAAATCGTTAGGCGCAAGTCGGTATAAATTGGTGACTGGATGCCAGAGGCGAAGGTAAAGGTGTCGTCGACCTTCAATTGGACGATTTTGTGATCGATTAAATCTTGGAGAATTGCTTCAGTTGAAACTGTCATTGGTAAAACCTTTCATTCTTTCTTTAATGGCTTTTTGTTGGTAAAAATTAGTTTTGCCAAGCACTTTGGTAGCGGAGCCAAGCAGCAACTGGGTCGCTTGCCTTGGTAATTGGCCGGCCAACGACGATGGCCTTGGCACCATCCGCAGCTGCTTGATCGGGACTAGCAACGCGCACCTGGTCACCCGTTTGGTCTTCTTGCATGCGAATGCCGGGGACAACGAAGAGAAAATCAGGACGCAAATGGGCGTTGAGTGTTGTCAACTCCAAGGCGGAGCAGATAACGCCGTCGCAGCCGGCCTGGTCCGCCATTTGGGCTAAGGCCAAGACCTGGTCCTGCATTGGCAGGGCCGCGTGCTGTTCGTTTTTCAGGACTTCATCAGAAATAGAAGTTAGCTCCGTGACTGCCAGGAGGGCAGGCATGTTGACGCTAGCCTTTGCTGCACCGATTTTCAAACCTTCCTTGGCAGCTTTCAACATGGCAGACCCACCCAGTGAATGAACGGTCACGTAGTCAACGCCGAGTTGGCCGATTTGAGCCATTGCCTGTCGGACGGTGTTGGGGATATCAAAGAGCTTAAGATCTAAGAAAATCTCGCAACCGCGCTTTTTCAAATCAGTGATAATGGCTGGCCCAGCTTGGTAGAAGAGCTCCATCCCGACCTTGACGGTTAATTGACTGGGGTCGGGAAAACGATCTAAAAAGGCTGTGACGGCGGCTAAGTCGTCAAAGTCCAAGGCAATCATTAGTGGTTTTTCCATGGTTACTCTCCTTCATGGGCAAGAAAAAAGACTATTCCCTAAAAAAGTTCAGAGAATAGTCTTATTGTGTTAAAAATTAAGCGTAATTTAATCATCTGGCTTCTCTGAACCAATTAATGACTAATGAAAGTATAAACTATCTGCCGGCTTTCGACAAATTTATTTTAAAACAAGTCCGAAGGAGTGTTTCCTTTGGGTTTCAAAATCAGTCCTGATTTTAAAGGAGGTCGCCGATGGCAGAATAACCAATGGTTGGGAAAATTGTCACCAAACGACTGAGTTGTGCTGGTGTGTACGCGAATTCAATGGCAGGCAAGAGGGCGTTAATAACATCCTCTGCATGTTCTGAAATTTCGATTGCACCAACCAAGTGCTTTTCCTTGTCATAAATCAATGAAAGGTGGCCTTCTTTTTCATAGTCGACCATGCGATACCAGTCATCCATGACATCCTTTTCAACGACATCATATTGGTCAGGGTGAGCGGCAGCTTCATCGAGTGTTACGCCGGCTTGGGCTAAACGAGGGGTCGTGAAGACCGTTGTCCCGATGGCTGGATAGTTGATGACTTTGTCATCTTGGCCTAAGAGGCGCTTGGCAACATACTGGGACTCAAATGTTGCCGTTGGGGTCAACTTTGGTTGGGCCTTCTTCACTACGTCACCGGTTGCATAAATATTCGGCACGGCTGTTTGGAGGTATTCGTTAACCGTAATCCCGGCCTTGTCGAATTCGATTCCCAGATCTTCCAGACCAAGGTCGGCAGTGTTTGGTGTGCGACCGGTAGCATCCATGACGTAATCGGCTTCATAGGTACCGGTTGAAGTTTTAACGGCAAAGCCAGAAGTAACTTGTTCGACACTTTCAGTTTGGCTATTCTTGACGAATGTAATGCCTTGTTTTTCAAGGGCTTGCACCAAGGCATCACTATAGCGTTGGTTAAATTCAGGTAAAGCGCGGTCAGAACGGAGAATAACAGTGACGGCAACGCCTGCAGCGTTCATCATTGCTGCGCTTTCGAGGCCGATATAGCCTGCCCCAATAATGACCATTTTGTCGGGCGCCTGGTCTAATGACAGGAAGTCCTTTGAATCATGAAGGTACTCAGCACCGGGGATGTCCAAGCGATTGGAGTGCATACCAGTGGCAATCACGATGTTTTCGGCTGTAACGGTTTGATCACCGATTGTCACAGTGTGGGCGTCGGCTAAGCGACCAGCACCGAAGTAGAACTTGATGCCCAATTCTTCCATCCCGCCTTGGATGGCCTTTGGGAAGATGGCGATGATTTCCTTTTTACGGGCCATGTTCTTGGTCCAGTCAATGTCGCCGCTACCTGAAACAATGCCGTTTGAAGCACGTAATTCACGTTGTAAGGAAACTGCGTTTTCCAGGATAACTTTGGCATTGCAACCCCAGTTTGGACAAGTTCCGCCGACCTTTTCTTTTTCGACAAAGGCGACTGTTTTACCGGCCTGAGCCAAAAGCGGTGCACCATCAAAGGCACCGTGGCCGGCCCCGAGGTACAAAACGTCGTAATCGTATGCTGTCATTTTCTAGATTCCTCCTAAGTTGAAAGCTTAATACGATTATCTCACAGTTTCTTTTGGAAATGAAATTTAAACTATACCAAATTGTCGTTTTCTTTACATGTTCAACTCATGATCTCAATAAAGAAAAAGGGTCTGTAAAGATAAAGATAAAGAGTAAAGAAAAAAGCCCATACCAACGTTAGTAGATGGCCCCATAGTTTCGTTATCCTAATCTTTGGTTTTCATCAGTTGGTCAAGGCTTTTTATTTTTGTTGCTTCTTGTCTTGCGTCAATTAGTTTAAGGCCAGGCGTTTTGACAAAGCGGGACGAACGACTAGGGCAATGATTAGACCAAAGGCACATTGGGCTATGTTACCGATGATCGAAGCAAAGCCTGTCGCCCAGCTGTGTGAAAGGAAGGCTGTGGCAAAGAAGTAGCCGACAACCATGACAAAGGAAGCCACGATAACGGCAATCGTTTGGCTCATCACTGATTTCTTAGCGCCAATCAATCCAGCCAAGTAACCCTCTAAGCCGTGAATGACCAAGGAGAAGGGAGCCCAGGCAGCATAGCCAGCTAAAAGATCCAAGAGCAAACCGGATAAACCACCAACAATCATTCCTGAACGGGCACTACCCAATAGCGCCACTAAGAAAATGCCGGCTTCCACTAAGTTGACATAGCCACCTGGCGTTGGAATTCGCACCACATAAGAAAGGGCGAGGTTTAAAGCAGTAATCACGGCCAAAGTCGTGATGGTTTTGGTAGTAAAGTATTTATTCATAATCATCTCTCCATGTATTTCATAATAATAGGAATATTATAGCAAGGATTTCAATGAATAAAAAAGACAGTTTTCTTTCAGTTATCCGACAAAATCAGGAAATGGTATGGTTAATTTTTCAAACAATTTCTAGTGAACACTTGCACTGGTTTCTAGCCTTTGTGTTATAATGTCCTTGTTGACATAAGTCAAAAAATTAATTGGAGGTCTACACACATGACTGTGAAGATTGGTATTAATGGATTCGGTCGGATTGGTCGTTTGGCATTCCGTCGTATCTTGGAACTTGGCGACTCAGCAGCTGATGTTGAAGTTGCAGCCATCAACGATTTGACTAGCCCATCAATGTTGGCATACTTGTTGAAGTATGACTCAACTCATGGAACTTTGGATGCTGAAGTTTCTGCTGATGAAACTGGTATCGTGGTTAACGGTAAGCATTACACTGTTTATGCAGAACGCGATGCAAAGAACATTCCTTGGGTTAAGAACGATGGTGTTGAATATGTATTGGAAGCTACTGGTTTCTATACTTCAGCCGAAAAGTCACAAGCCCACTTGGACGCAGGTGCTAAGAAGGTTTTGATCTCAGCTCCAGCTGGTGATGTACCAACTGTTGTTTATGGTGTAAACCAAGACATCTTGAAGGCTGACGACAAGATCGTTTCAGCTGGTTCATGTACTACACAGTCATTGGCTCCAATGGCTCGTGTATTGCAAGACCAATTTGGTGTTGAAGTGGCAACGATGACTACTATCCACGCCTTTACTTCAACTCAAATGATTTTGGATGGACCTAAGTCAAAGAAGTTCCGTTCAAACCGTACTGCTTCAGTAAACACTATCCCTCACTCAACTGGTGCTGCTAAGGCTATTGGCCTTGTTGTTCCAGAATTGAAGGGTAAGGTTGACGGTCACGCACAACGTGTTGCCGTTGTTGATGGCTCTGTTACTGAATTGACTTCTGTTTTGTCAAAGAAGGTTTCAGCAGACGAAATCAACGCAGCTATGAAGGCAGCTTCATCTGACTCATTTGGTTACAATGAAGACGAAATTGTTTCATCAGACATCATTGGTGACACTCACGGTGCTACTTTCGATGCTACTCAAACACAAATCGTTGAAGCCGGTGACAAGCAATTGGTTAAGACTGTTTCATGGTACGACAACGAATACGGTTTCACTTCAAACATGATCCGTACTTTGTTGCACTTTGCAAACGTATAATCATTTATATAAAGGAAGAACGCTTCGGCGTTCTTTTTTTGTGCAAACAATCTAATTTAAACAGATACAATAGAAACAAATGTGTACATAAAGAAATATATTTGATACAATGTTCTCGAGTTAACAAGGAGAAGTTTTAAAATGATGATGATTCATTAGTTGAAATGGAGGGCTATTTTCATGAAGTATAACAAGATGCAATTGACGAAAGTTAACAAACGTAAGGTTCTGAAAAAAGTCAAGAAGAATTGGGTAGTGCTTTCAATATCAGCTTTTGCCGTTGCTGGTGGCCTTACTTTTGCTAGTGAGGGGTTGACCACACCGGCTTTTGCTGATGGAAATGCATCCACTCAGACTAACAATCAGGTACAAACTTTTAATTATACTGATTTAGCCAAAGAAGGAATTGTGAAGACCGATAGTATTACGTGGTCATACCAAGACGGACAACAAATTCCAACCGGGACTTTTGATTCATTGCGTGGCAATGGTGGCACTTCTTCGGTGACCTTTACAATCAATGCCAATCAGACTCTGAAGCAAGGTGATACCATCAGCATCCCACTTTCGACCAATATCGCTAATCAGCCAGATATGCAGACTTTTAGCGTGTCAAATTTTAATAGTCAGGTTATCGAAAGTGCAACGAAATCGGTATTATCAACTAGTGTCTCTTATGATGCGGCTAGTCAAACGATTCGATTGCCCTTGAATGGATCTAGCTATGACTCCAGTCGTGCTCATCAGATTACTTTGAACTTTAATACGGTTTCTGGATCAGTTTTTCCAAAGTCCGCTGGCAATGGCACTGATTTATCCATTAGCGAAACGGTGGCGGATCAAACACATACCTATTCCTGGGCTGCTAAGCCAACACAAGCAAACTACCAGGAAAATAATACGCCACAGCAGATGAAGGGTAACGTTGCTGATGTGAGTTCAAGTGGTGTTTCAGCGCGGACAACGATTACGAATACAGATGGACTGCCCTTTACTCAGCCAGTTATTCTAAATGACGGAAAAGATTATATTCAAACAATCGATATTAAGGCAACAGCCTCTTCTCAGGGAAAGGTGACACCGGTCTATATCGAAGATGGTGGCTATTTCTGGCCTCATTTGGCATCAGCTAGTGGCTACGGACCAGCGACCGAGGAAGCGGGTTGGACCGATCAGGCAGCAAGTAATAATGGTAGCACCTCAAATGCGGTTGGGGGTGCACAGGTTGCGTGGACAAGCAAGGTTGACGGGGGTCAACCTGCAGCTAATCAGTATTCAGTGGTACGTGTATCAGATAATGAATTGAAAGTAATTATTAATTATGGCCCTTCGCAATATTATAAGTTAACGAAAGACCAATTTGAGCACGTAATTAAGTCTCAATATGCCAGTGTTTCTGACGATGTGATCGCACAAATGGAAAGCAAGTATGGGGATGGCCAGGGAAATGTTTATTTCCCATTTACTGTTTTAAGTAATTTTAAAGCGATTAATCCTAATAACGACAATCAACAGGTTCGCTACGATATTACTTTTTCTGATAACAAGGGTTTCTATGATAAGAAAACGCCTGTTTACACTAATGCAATTCTACACAATACTGCGAGTGGTCAGACGATGGTCACAACGCGTTACGTGGATGAAAATGGCAATCAATTAGCACCAAATGATGATACCCTTGGCTTTATGACTAAAGATAACTTTTCGGCAGATAGCTTATCGATTGATGGCTATACTCTAGACGAGAACAAGCTACCCGAAGGGGCTGTGAAGAATAGCGATGGTTCATACAGTGTCAATGGTACGTATAGCAAGGATGATGCGACGTATACTTATGTTTATAAGGCTAATACGACGAACACGAACCCTACTCCTGATCCATCAACTAGTACCACACCTTCTAATAATGGGGGTGGATCGGAAAGTGCTAGTGAATCAGCAAGCACCAGTGCATCAACCAGTACGAGCCAGTCTGAGTCAGCTAGTGCCAGTGCATCAACAAGTGCAAGTACCTCAACCAGTACGAGTCAACATGAATTAGTGAGTGCCAGTGTTCCAGTACAGACTAGCTCAGTGGCACCGGTGGACAATCCGAGTGCATTAGTCCAACCAGATCAAACAGTGACAGCTGTGACACCTTCATCTGTTTCACAGGCATCATCAGTTTTGCCACAAACAGGCAAGCAGCATGAGAGTGACAAGGACGCTTTTGCTTTGGCAGCTTTGGGTTTGTCTTCAGCGGTGTACTTTTTCGCACTAGGCAAGAACAAAAAGTAAGATGATAATATTAAATCAAAAAGAGCACCCGTGCTTTACGGGCGCTCTTTTTGACTGAACCACTGCAAAATCAGCCTCTTGTAACCGACCTTGCTTGTGCTCTCGTGGTAGACTGGGTTATACGAACAAGAAGAACATGAGGGCCAAGATGCAAGTTGCTATTTCGTCAGATAATCATTTGGATTTAAATAAGGTTGAAAACGAGTGGGCACTGGAGCAACAAGCCGCCTACCTGCAAAAAAATCAGATTGAGGTTTATGTCATTGCCGGGGATCTGTTTAATCGCTTTGATAAGACATTAGACTTTGCCCGCGACTTGCAGCGACGGTTAGGGCCGGCCACGGCAATCCGCTTTTTGGCCGGCAATCATGAAATGGGGGCGGGGGTCAGTTACCAGGAGTTGGAAAGTCCGGTGGATGACCTTTATTTCCACCATAAGACTCTTGATGTGGGTTCGGCCCGTTTGATTGGTAATAATGGCTGGTATGATTATAGTTTTGACCAAAACCAGCATAGTGTTGCGGAAATCACACGCTTCAAGCGTGAATTTTGGTATGATCGACGGATTGAACAGCCGATGACCGATCCAGAAAGGTTGGCCATTAACTTAAATCAGATGAAACAGGATATCAAAGAAGCAAAGAAGGTGGGGAAAACTCCAATCTTAATTAACCATTTTGCCCAGGAACAGGCCTTTATTGATCAAATGCCGTTTCGCATGGAACGGCTGGATGTGCTGCGGTCCTTTCTAGGCAGCCAGGCCGTTGGCGATTTAGCGGTGGTCAATCAGGTTCAGGCTGCCATTTCTGGCCACTTGCACCTTCATGTGCAGGCGTTGCCCATTCAGCAAACGACCTTTTATAACGCTTCGGTTGGTTATCGGACTCGTCGAGTCAAAGAATGGTTTAGTCATGACTTTATGACGGAGTGGCAAAATCGTTTGATTGTTCTCGACGTTTGAGGGCAATCAAACGATTTCGAAATGAAATGTGGAATAAGTATCTCTCTCACACTATGTCGGGCATTACAGTACGAGGCTGTGAAAGGGCTGATTTTTAATAATTAATATAGGTAGAAAGTGTTAAAATGAGTTGAGAAACGCTAATAGTTTGACTATCGAAATATTAACTGTTAGACTGTTTTTATTGTGAATTGAAGTTAACTAGGGCCATTCTCGGCCATTAAGAAAGGAAACCCTAATGCCAGTACTGACTACGACTGAAATTATGGACCTCATTCCAAACCGTTACCCAATCATCTATATGGACTACGTTGAAGAAATGGTTCCTGACGAATCAATCGTTGCTGTTAAGAACGTGACGATTAACGAACAATTCTTCCAAGGACATTTTCCTGGTAACCCAGTGATGCCCGGTGTCTTGATTATTGAGTCATTGGCGCAAGCAGCGTCAATCTTGATTTTGTCATCACCACAATTTAAAGGCAAGACAGCCTACATGACAGGTATCAATGATGCCAAGTTCAAGAAGATGGTTGTTCCTGGTGATGTTTTGAAGTTACATGTTACATTTGGCAAGGTTCGAGAGAACATGGGGACCGTTATGGTCACGGCTAAGGTCAATGATAAGGTCGCAACCAGCGCGGAACTAATGTTCGTGGTGGCACCTGATGAGCAAAACTGAGCTGGCTAACCAGCAGGTCAACATCAAGCAAATCAATCATGATTTGATGGAGATGTTTGCCAATGTTGTTTGGGTGGAGGAGTATGAGCTCAAGCAGAGCCCCTTTTCGGCCTTGACGGTCAAAGAAGTGCACACGATTTATGCTATCTCCATGTACGAGGAAAAAACTGCCTCGCAGGTGGCTAAGGCTGTCCACCTGAGTCCAAGTGCGATGACCACGGCCATCGATCGCTTAGTTGATAAGGGGTATGTCGAGCGTCGTCGATCAAAGGAAGATAAGCGGGTGGTGAAATTAGGTTTGACCCATCAAGGGCGAATCTTATACCGGGCGCACCAAGCGTTTCACTTTAAGGTAACCAAGGCTTTGTTGGACGATATGTCCATTGAAGAAGCGTTAGCGATGGAACGGGCGGTACATAACTTACAAGCTTACTTGAAGGCCTTAATTGATAGTTAGGCGAACGGGATTGTGAAAAATTATGGAAAACATTAAGATTGTCACCACGGCGATGCAAGTGCCAGAACGAGTGGTGACAAATGATGAACTAACGGAATTGATGGATACCAGTGATGAATGGATTTACCCACGGACTGGTATTCACCAACGTCACGTTGTGACAACTGAGAATACATCAGACTTGGCAACGAGTGTTGCCAAAAAGTTATTGGAACAATCAGGTTGGGGTGCCGCTGATTTGGACTTTATTATCGTGGGGACGATGTCACCCGATGCCCTTTCGCCTCATACAGCTGCGATTGTGCAAGGGAATATTGAAGCACCAAACGCTTTTGCTTTTGACTTGAATGCGGCTTGTTCTGGCTTCGTTTACGGCATGTCCGTTGCCTCTTCTTTTCTTTCATCTGGTCGTTACCAGAAGGGGATGTTTATTGGAGCGGAAGTGCTGTCAAAGCTGGTTGACTGGAAAGACCGGACGGTTTCTGTCTTATTCGGTGATGGCGCTGGTGGTGTTTTGCTTGAGAAGACAGACGAACCGGCTGGCTTGATTGCAGAAGAATTGCGGTCATTTGGTGACCGCGGTCAAGCAATCTTGACTGGCCGCTTCGCCAACAAGAATGCCTTTGCTGGTGAGATTTCACCACTCGATCCATACTTCCACCAGGAGGGTCGGAGCGTTTATAGCTTTGCCACGCGTGAAGTGCCTAAGGTGATGAAGAAGGCTTTGGAAAAGGCTGGACTTGAAGCCGACGACGTTGACTTTTACTTGGCTCACCAGGCCAACAAGCGCATCGTCGAATCCATGGCGAAAAACTTTGGCCAACCAATGGACAAGTTCCCAACAAACATGGAAGAATATGGCAACACATCGGCCGGTTCAACGGCCATCCTGCTCGACGAATTGCGTCGCAGTGGTCAGATTAAGCCCGGCATGAAGATTGCCTTTGTCGGCTTTGGCGGCGGTCTGGCGATTGGCGTCCAAATTTGGCAACTTTAACTAAAAAATAAAAAATCAGAATTGCGGTGTAGTAGACTGCACCGTAAAAATCCAACGTATTGCAATACGAACATCTATATAGGAGAGCATGCTCATGACTAACGAAGAAATTTTTGACAAGGTTAAGGAAATTTTGATCGACCAATTCGATTTGGAAGATTCAGAAGTTTCATTGACTACTAACATGACTGATGACATCGATGCTGATTCATTGGACTTGTTCGAAGTTTTGAACCGTGTCGAAGACGACTTCGACATCAAGTTGGAAGAAACTGAAGAAGTTAAGACTGTTCAAGACTTGGTTAACAAGATCAAGGACCAACTTGACAAGAAGTAAGCATCAAGCGGTTTTTAACCGCATACATACAGATAGATAAAATAAAGAGGCAGAGATTATGACATTTAAAATTGACAACCCCATTTTTGATAAATTAGGGATGAAGTACCCACTCGTTGAAGGTGGGATGACTTGGGCCGGTACAGGTGCCTTAGCTGCCGCTGTATCTGAAGCTGGTGGACTTGGTTTTATTGGAACTGGTTACTGGCATGGTGACGAAGTTCGTCGTGAAGTTCGTCGTGCCAAGGAATTAACGGACAAGCCTTTTGGGGTCAACGTGATGTTGATGTCTCGTCATATTCGTGAAGTCTTCGATGTGATTTTGGAAGAAGGCGTGAAGGTTGTGGCTACTGGTGCAGGTGATCCATCACCATTCTTGGAAGAATTGCATGCCGCAGGCGTAACGGTTATCCCTGTTGTCCCATCTGTTTCAATGGCCAAGATGATGCAACGTAAGGGTGTTGACGCTGTAGTTGCCGAAGGAATGGAATCAGGTGGTCACATTGGTCAAATGACAACAATGGCTTTGGTACCACAAGTTGTTGATGCCGTTGATATTCCCGTTATTGCCGCTGGTGGAATCGGTGATGGCCGTGGTGTTGCCGCTGCCTTTGCCTTGGGTGCCTCAGGGGTTCAGATGGGAACTCGTTTCTTGACGGCGACTGAGTCTGAAGTTCACCCAAACTACAAGGCCAAGGTCTTGAAGGCCCGTGATATTGATACGATTATCACTGGTAACATTGTTGGTTCACGTGTCCGTGTCTTGAAGAACAAGATGGCCAAGGAATACGTGAAGCGCGAAGTAGAAGAAATCGGTAAGCCAGAGCCTGATTACGAAACAGTTGAAAAGCTTGAATCAGGGACCTTGCGTGCCGCCGTTGTCGATGGTGACAAGAACGGTGGGGCCTTCATGGCTGGACAAATTTCAGGAATGGTCAATGATGAAAAGCCTGTTGCTGAAATCTTGGCCGAAATTTGGGCACAAGCAACGGACATCATGGGCATTGAAAACAAGGCAAAATAAGCGAGGTTTCTAATGAAAGTAGGACTGCTATTCAACGGTCAGGGATCACAGCAAGCGGGCATGGGGGCTGACCTCTATGAAAACTTGCCGGGCTACAAGGCTTATATTGATAAAGCTTCTGCCATCTTGGGCTATGACTTAAATGAGTTAGACCAAGACGAAGAAAAAATTCGACAAACACAGTACGCACAACCAGCCATTGTGGCAATGGATGCAGCCTTAGCTGCATCATTAAAGGGTGCTGGCTTAACGAATGTGGTTGCTGGTTTGGGCCTTTCGTTAGGTGAATATCCAGCCTTGGTTGCCAATGGCATTCTGACCTTTGAACAGGCAATCGCTTTGGTTAAAGATCGTGGTCAATACATGCAAGAGGTTGGCGACAAGAACCCTGGCAAGATGGTTGCGGTTTTGGATGATAACCAAGATATGATTGTTGAGGTTGTTGAAGGTTTGCAAAAAAAGGGCCTACAAGTTTACCCAGCTAATTTTAATACCTTTTCACAACTGGTTATTGGCGGTGTCAAAGCCGATGTTGACCAGGCTGTTGAGGCATTGACAGAAGCCGGTGTGAAAAAGCAGGTTGAGTTACCAGTTGTTGGTGCCTTCCATACGCCATTGCTAAACGAAGCCTCTGAAAAGATGGCAACGCGCTTGGCAGGAGAAGGATTTGGTGCAGGGGCTTATCCTGTTTATTCCAACACGACGAAGCAAGCCTTTACAGCTGCAACCGTCAAGGATACCTTGACGAAGCAGATTGTTTCGCCAACCTACTTTGCACAATGCTTGCAGGAAATCGTGGATGCCGGAGTTGATACTTTGGTTGAAATCGGTCCTGCTGCTACCCTCGTAAAATTTGCGAAGAAAATTGCGCCAAAGGAAGTTACCAAGTATACGGTGACGGACTTTGCTTCCTATCAAAAAATCGTTGATGCCATCAACGCAGAGAAAGGATAAGAATCCATGGACTTTACTAATCAAACCGTTTTGGTAACTGGGTCATCACGAGGAATCGGCTTAGCCGTTGCCCACGCCTTTGACAATGCGGGCGCCCGTGTTATCTTGCATGGTCGTTCTGCTATTAAAGAAGAAGTCATCAACTCCTTCAAGCAAAAGCCAATGACGTTGCAATTTGACGTTGCTGATGCTGAAACAGTTGAAGCAACTTTCAAAGACTTGTACAAGCAAGAAGGCTTTGAAGGTATTGATATCTTGGTGAACAACGCCGGGATTACCAAGGATCAGTTAGTAATGGGGATGAGTCCAGCTGATTTTGCCCAGGTTGTGAACACAAACTTGAACGGAACGTTCAACGTGACGCAACCCGTCTTTAAGAAGATGATCCGACAAAAGCATGGTGTGATTTTGAACATGGCTTCTGTTGTTGGCCAAATGGGCAATGTTGGTCAAGCTAATTATGCCGCTTCAAAGGCTGGTATCATTGGTTTGACAAAGTCTTTGGCTAAGGAAGGGGCGAAGCGCAATATCCGCGTAAACGCCATCGCCCCTGGGATGATTATTTCGGATATGACGGATGCCTTGTCAGACAAGGCGCGTGAAGCCATCTTGAATGAGATTCCTTTGTCACGGTTTGGTTCAATTGATGATGTGGCCGATGTTGCGCTATTCTTAGCCGGCAATGACTACATGACTGGACAAACGATTACCGTTGACGGTGGCCTTTATATTTAATAATCATCGTTCATTTTAAGTTACTGAGATTAGAAAGGAAGCGACAATGACACGAGTCGTAATTACTGGGATGGGGGCTGTTACCCCATTAGGAAACGATACAAAGACCTTCTTGGATGGCCTTTTTGATGAAAAATTAGGAATTAAGCCAATCACGAAGTTTGATGCAACTGAAACTGGTATTTCAGTTGCCGGACAGGTTGACGGTTTTGATCCAGCTTTGCGCGTTGGAAAGCGTGATGCACGTAAGTTGGACTTGTTCTCACAGTATGCTATTGATGCTTCTTACCAAGCCTTGGACCAAGCAGGTTTGTTGCCTGATGAAGGTTCAGAAGCAAAGTCAAAGGTTGCTAATTCAGAACGTTTTGGTGTTATCTTGGGAAATGGAATTGGTGGTTTGACAACTATCCAAGAACAAGTGATTAAGATGCACGAAAAGGGACCACAACGCGTTTCACCATTGTTCGTCCCGGAATCAATTCCGAACATGGTTTCAGGAAACGTTTCATTGCGCTTCGGTGCTCGTGGCGTGAACTTCACAGTCGTAACGGCTTGTGCCTCAGCTACGAACGCCATTGGTGAAGCCTTCTGGCGTATCCAATCGGGTCGTGAAGACGTGATGTTGACTGGTGGTTCAGAAGCGACTGTCAACGAAATTGGAATTGCTGGTTTCGCCGCTTTGACTGCTTTGTCAAAGGAAGAAGACCCTGCACAAGCTTCAAAGCCATTTGACAAGAACCGTCACGGTTTTGTCTTGGGTGAAGGTTCAGGAATCCTTGTATTGGAGTCCTTGGAACATGCTGAAGCTCGTGGTGCCAACATCTTGGCTGAAGTGGTTGGATACGGTGCATCATCAGATGCTTACCACATGACTTCTCCTGCCCCTGATGGTGAAGGAGCTGCTCGGGCAATGAAGGCAGCCTTGAAGGATGCTGATATCAAGCCAGAAGACGTTACTTATTTGAATGCCCACGGTACTGCTACCGGTGCAAACGATTCAGGTGAAGCCGAAGCCGTTGCTTCTGTCTTTGGTCCAAACTCTGTCTTGGTTTCATCAACGAAGGGCATGACGGGTCACCTTTTGGGTGCCGCCGGTGCCATCGAAGCCGTTGCTTCTGTTGGTGCTATCGACCGTGGTCAATTGCCAGTTAACGTTGGCTTTGATGAACCAGATGAGCACACAAAGTTGGTGAACTTGGTTAACGAAACGAACAAGAATACGGCTCCTGAATATGTTTTGTCTGCTAACTATGGTTTTGGTGGTCATAACGCAGCTGTTGTCTTCAAGAAGTGGTAAGAGGGAAGTTCAATAATGAATTTAAATGTCAAAGAAATTCGTGAATTGATGGCAGACTTGGAAAAGTCTACCCTGCGCGATGTTTACATCCAAGATGGTGAATTTTCATTGCACTTGTCTAAGAACGAACAGGTTCAAGGCGGTAGCACACCAGCGCCAGTAGCGCCAAGTGCACCCGCAGCGCAACCTGTTGTGAACCAAGAGCCAGCAGCCCAGGCCTCTGCGCCTGAAGTAGCTGCACCAGCAGCTGCCGGAAAAGAAATCAAGGCACCAATGGTCGGAACGGTGTATCTCCAACCAAAGCCAGGTGAATCAAACTTTAAGAATGTTGGCGACCACGTCGAGAAGGGCGAAACGGTTGCTATCATTGAAGCCATGAAGTTGATGACTGAAATCAAGTCAGACGTTTCTGGTACCATTGCTGAAGTTTTGGTTGATAACGAAGAAGTGGTTGATTTTGATAAGCCACTTTACCGTGTCACAACTGATTAAGAGATTAGACGGCTATTTCGGCCGATCGTCTTGTCCAAGCATTGCTTGGATATACATAGACAGCTAAAAGGAGAAGAGCTATGACCCAATTGAACACAAAGGAAATTCAAGAAATTCTTCCACATCGTTACCCAATGTTGATGTTGGACACGGTTGAGGAATTAGTACCTGGTGAGCGCTGCGTGGCTATCAAGAACATTTCAATTAACGAAGAAATTTTCCAAGGACACTTCCCTGGTAACCCAACTTTCCCAGGTGCTTTGACCGTTGAGGCATTGGCCCAAGCTGGTGCTGTTGCTTTGCTTTCAATGCCTGAGTTCAAGGGTAAGACAGCTTACTTTGGTGGTATCAAGAAGGCTCGCTACCGTCAAATGGTTCGTCCTGGTGACCAATTGCGCTTAGAGGTCGTTTTGGATCGTTTGCGTGGCCCTGTTGGTTCAGGAAAAGGAATTGCCTGGGTGAATGGTAAGAAGGCTACAACCGCTGAATTGACATTTATTGTTGGAGATTAAGATGTTTAAAAAAGTATTGGTAGCCAATCGTGGTGAAATCGCCGTGCGGATTATCCGGACGTTGAAGGAAATGAGTATCCAAACGGTTGCGATTTATTCAACGGCTGACAAGGATTCTTTGCACGTTCAAGTAGCAGACGAGGCCATCTGTGTTGGTGGCCCAAAGCCTGCTGATTCTTACCTAAACATGAAAAATGTTGTGACAGCAGCCCTATTAACGGGTGCTGAAGCAATTCACCCAGGTTATGGGTTCTTATCAGAAAACGCCCTATTTGCCGAAATGGTCGGCGATGTCAACATTAAGTGGATTGGCCCTCGTCCTGAAACAATCGATTTGATGGGAAACAAGGAACACGCTCGAGCAGAAATGACCAAGGCAGGCGTTCCGGTAATTCCTGGTTCTGATGGCTATATTCATAACGTCGACGAAGCCATTGAAGTTTCGAAAAAGACGGGATTCCCATTGTTGCTGAAGGCTGCTGCCGGTGGTGGTGGTAAGGGAATGCGCTTTGTTTACTCAGAAGGTGAGCTAGCAGAAAACTTTATCAACGCTCAAAGCGAAGCTCAGTTGTCATATGGTGATGACCATATGTACATCGAAAAGGTGATGACGGATGTCCGCCATATCGAAATGCAGGTGATTCGTGATCAATTTGGCAACGTGATTTGCTTGCCAGAACGAAACTGTTCTTTGCAACGTCGGAACCAAAAGGTGATGGAAGAATCACCAGCCGCTTCCGTGACACCAACAATGCGTGAAGAGCTGATGGACATTGTCACAAAGGCCGTGAATGCGATTGACTATGAAAATACTGGAACGATTGAATTCCTTCAAGACCAAGAAGGTAAGTTCTACTTCATGGAAATGAACACTCGAATTCAGGTTGAGCACCCAGTCACTGAAATGGTGACAGGCTTGGATTTGGTTCGCTTGCAGGTTGAAGTTGCTGCCGGTGAAGAATTGAAGTTAAAGCAAGCTGACGTTCAAATCAGCGGTCACGCCGTTGAAATGCGGTTGACGGCTGAAAAACCAGAAGCTAATTTTGCCCCTAGTGCTGGAAAAGTTGACTTTGTCTTCTTGCCAACTGGTGGACCAGGGGTTCGAATCGATTCAGCCCTTTACAATGGCGACACCATCCAGCCGTTCTATGATTCAATGATTGCGAAGCTGATTGCCCATGATGAAACGCGTGGGGAAGCCTTAGCAAAATTGGAACGAATGGTGGATGAAACTTCCTTAGTTGGTGTTTCTACATCACAGACTTTCCAAAAGGCCATGTTGCTGGATGAAAACGTCTTAACAGATAACTTTGGAACGAAGTATCTTGAAGATACATTTATGCCAAAGTGGGAAGAAAAACTGGCTGAACAAGCTGGTGAATAAATTTCTTGACGAAAGCCGCCTTTGAGCGGCTTTCACTTGCTTAAGAAACTTTAGGCCCAAACAGTGATGAGGGGGAAAGGGCAGAGCCCAAAATAATATGGATTTATTTAATTCAAAAAAACCTGAACAAAATAAGATTAAGGTGACCGATGCCATTAAGGATCGGATTCCTGATGGCCTCTTTCTGGCTTGCCCATACTGTGGCGAACAGATTTACAACAAGGAACTGGGACCATACCGCGTTTGTCCAAAGTGTAATTACGGTTTCCGTTTGCAGGCGCACGAACGGGTTGCTCTGTTAACGGAAGACTTTGTCGAGATGAACGCTGACTTGACGATTGATCATTCTGATTTCCCTGGCTATGAGGAAAAATTAGCCCGGGCTAAGAAGCAAACTGAGATGAACGAGTCTGTTTTGACTGGGACGGCCACGATTGAAGGCGAAAAGGTTGCCCTGGGCATCATGGACGCTTACTTTATGATGGCCTCATTGGGTTCAATGACCGGCGAAAAGATTACCCGTCTCTTCGAGTATGCCACAGAAAACCGCTTGCCAGTCGTGATGTTTACGGCTTCTGGTGGGGCGCGAATGCAAGAAGGAATTAATTCCTTGATGCAGATGGCTAAGGTATCAGCGGCAGTTGCCGCCCATCAGGAAGCTGGCTTGTTGTACTTAGTTGTGCTGACCGATCCAACGACAGGTGGTGTGACTGCTTCCTTTGCAATGCAGGGTGACGTTACATTGGCTGAACCACACGCCCTGGTTGGTTTCGCTGGTGCTCGTGTGATTGAATCAACGATTCATGAAAAGTTACCAAAGGACTTCCAACGAGTAGAAACGCTCTTGGAAAACGGCTTTGTTGACAAGATTGTTCCTCGCCAAGACATGGCTGGCATGATTGCCAATATTGTGTCACTACATCAACAGGAGGCTGAATAATGTTCGAATTTATCAAGACATTGTTTAAAAAAGAAATCGATCCAGCTGAAGTGGTGAAGAAGTCCCGCGAAGACCGCTTTATGGCACGCGAATTAATCAATGGCATCTTTGACGATTTCATTGAGTTACATGGCGACCGCCTTTATGGCGATGACAAATCAGTTATTGGTGGTTTGGCACGATTAAACGGCCAGCCCGTTACTGTGATTGCCATTGATAAGGGAACGGATATCAACGATAAGTTGTCTAAGCGAAACGGGTCACCTCAGCCTTGGGGCTACCGGAAGGCGCAACGATTGATGGAACAAGCAGCAAAGTTCCACCGTCCAATTGTGACCTTTATCAATACACCTGGTGCCTTTCCTGGTAAGGACGCTGAAGCCTTGGGCCAAGGGGAAGCAATTGCTCAGTCAATTTTAAAGTCAATGAAGTTGCCAGTTCCAATCATCTCCATTATCTATGGTGAAGGTGGTTCCGGTGGTGCCTTGGCCTTGGGCACAGCTGACCAAGTGTGGATGTTTGAAAATGCCACATATTCAATTTTGTCACCCGAAGGCTTTGCTTCTATTTTGTGGAAGGATGCCAAGCGATCAAATGAAGCTGCTGGCATCATGGGCTTGACGGCTGCTGATTTGCTGAAGGAAAATGTGATTGACCTGGTGATTCCAGAAGGTCATAATCATGGCAAGATTTTTAACGGCATGAAGGAAAAGTTGTCGAGTGAAATTCAGGAATTGCAGACACTATCTGACGATGAGTTGATTCAACAACGGCGGAAGCGTTTTCGGGCTTTCTAAATAAAAAATAAAACGCCTGTAATGGGAAATTTGTCGCGAGAAAGAGAAGCGATATTTAATTTCTGGTTACGGCGTTTTTTTATGTAAACTAACCAGCTTGGTACTATCAGTACTGGGCTTTTTTACTGAATTATTCTTGGCTCACCCAGCGACTAAATCAATCGTGTACCGCATTATTAAAATATAGACCAAATAATCAGAAGGACAATTTTTGTCCTAAATATTAAATTAGAATACATCTTCATTAAAAGTAATTAAAAAGAAATGCAATTAAAATATAAAAATAAAAATGTTATTATTTTCCCTAAAGGGAGACTGAGCTATGAACAAAAAACAAACATACAAATTATATAAGGCTAAGAAATTATGGGTAACAGCTTTAGTGGGTGTTAGTATGGTGGCCGTAGAAGGCGCTCTTCAGCAGGCTCAAGCCGATGATGTTTCTAGTTCTCAAACAATAGAAAAAACAACAGATACAAATGAGTCCACAAGTCAACAAAGTCAGACTGCTAGTTCACAGATAACAAATAATCAGAGCACAGATAGTCAAAGCTCGGTTGCGCAGGGACTAAAGCCTCAGAGTACTGCTGCGCAAGGACTAAATTCGACAAGCACTAATAATCAAAGTGTCGCATCACAAAGCGCCAGTACACAACAAACGTCAGTTAGTGCTAGTGGCCAAAGCAAGCAGCAAACGGCGACGTCACAGGAGGCAACGACTGCTCAAAATCAGAGCCAGGCTGCAAATAATACAAGCAGTTCGACAGCCAATAACAATCAGTCACAAAGTACCAGCACTGAAAGTGCCACGCAATCACAAAGTACCAGCACTAGTAGCGCTACTCAGTCACAAAGCCAAAAAACTGGAAGCACCACTGATACAACCAGTGGCAGCAATCAAGGCAGTCAAAGTCAAGCTACAGAACAAACACTGAATTTGCGCCAAGCGACGGATTCTGCAACGAGTAATGCTGCCTTATTGGGTGCTAATTTGACTCAAGGCACAACCCAACCGGTAACCAATGATCATTTGTCAGTGACAGTTACTAAGGATAATTTTTTGAAGTGGTTTAAAATCAATGGCGCGGCAACCTATGATACTAATACAAACACTGCTATTTTAACGACTAATAAGGATTTCGTTGAAGGTAATATTACTCTTAATACCAAAATTAACGCTAATGATGCTTTCGTGTTGAACGGAAAGATTAACCTAGGTAACAAGTTGCAACGTGCTCAGGGCGGTGACGGGATTGGAATTGCCTTTCACCATGGATCTGTTGGGCAAATTGGTTCTGTGGGTGGCGGAATTAGTGTCATGGGGCTGCCAACCTCAACTGGCTTTATTTTTGATACCTGGACACTTAATGCTGGTGACCACAGGGATGGTAAGGGTGACTCTTATGTTTCCGGCTTCCACAGCGATGTTGACCAAACTGGACAAGATAGTAATTTTCGCTACGATGGCGGCTTTTTAGACTTGGATCCTGCCAAATACAATGTAGCAGGTCAGGACATACCATTTACGGTAACCTATGACGGAAATGGACATATGGGACTGAATTACCTGGGCCAAACATTTACTATTCCGGTGACCGATTTCCAAGATCCATTAGCACTATCAATTGGAGCATCAACTGGAATAGCTACCAACTTGCAAACTGTTTCGGTTGATTCATTTACTTTTGACCCAGCACAGAATAACACAATTTCGCGAACAATCAACTATGTTGATAAAAGTGGCAATAAGATTGCCTCATCAACCGTCCAGTCGGCCATTTATCGCCGTCAGGGAACGTTAGTCAATGGTCAACCAACGTATACGGATTGGCAGCTGGCCAGTGGAGCTAATAGTAATAACTTTGCTGCAGTAACGGCACCAACCATTGCTGGCTATACCATTGAAGGCAGTCAACCAACTTATTTTGACTCAACGACGGTTAATAATGATTCTGGTCAACTTGTCTATAACGTTGTTTATGATAAAATTCTTGGCCAGACGACACTGAACGTCCAAGACAGCACGATTGTTGCTGGTCCTAGGGTACAATGGTTCGCTAGCCAAAACTTTTTGAGTGCTGTGGATCAAAATGGCTCAGCTGTTGATTTGAGTAAAGTTCAGGTTAGTGGTTCGGTGAAGACTACGGACCCAGGAATCTACCCAATTACCTATACTTATACCGATACAAGTGGCAAGACTGTTACAAAGACGGCCAATGTCACCGTGGTGCAAGAAAAGAGTAGTTTGGTGGCCAAGAGTAGCACAATCTTTGTCAACTCGAAGTGGAATACAAGTGACAACGTTGTCAGTGCTACTGATGAAAACGGCAACGTACTTGATTTGAGTAAGGTCCAAGTTTCGGGCAGTGTTGACACCAGCGCACCGGGAGTATATCCGCTTACCTATAGCTACACGGATGCTAGCGGTAATCCATATTCGCAGCCAGTGACTGTGACGGTTATTAATAATCAGAGCGCTTTGACTGTTAAAGATAGCACTATTTTTGTTAATGACAGTTGGAAACCAGCTGATAATGTAACGGCTGCTAAGGACGAATATGGCAATCCAGTCGATATTAGTAAAATCAGTGTTTCTGGGGATGTCGATACCAGCAAGCTTGGCGTTTACCCAGTTACCTATAGCTATACGGATGGTCAAGGAAAGTCCTTCAACGTAGTCGCAAATGTTACCGTTGAAGATAATCAGACACAGCTACAAGCGAAAAACAGTACTTTAATTGCCGGACTAAAGACAACATGGCAGCCAAGCGATAATTTGCAAACGGGGATTGATGCCGATGGCAAGCCACTGTCAATTGACCAAGTCCAGGTTTCTGGCAGCGTAAATACGCAAAAGCCTGGTACTTACCAAGTCACATATAGCTATACTGATCAGCAAAGGCACTATCATAGTACTCCTGCTACAATCACCGTGTTGGCTAGCCAAGGAAGTATTAATGCTGCTGATAGTACGATTGTTGCCGGCCCTACGGCTCAGTGGTCAGCAAAAGATAATTTCTTGACTGCTACTGATGAACACGGTAATTCGGTTGATTTTTCTCAAGTTCAAACGTCGGGAACAGTTGACGCCAAAACGCCAGGGGTTTATCCAATCACTTATACTTACACGGATAGCCAGGGGACTCCTTTTACAAAGACAATTAATGTGACGGTTGTTGCCAGCAAAGGTGGTGTGGCAGCTAAAGATACTACCTTGATTGCTGGGCCAAATACAAAGTGGACTCCTGCAGACAACTTCTCAGGTGCAACGGATGCAACTGGTCAACCTGTAGACTTTAGCAAAGTTACCGTTACCGGTAATGTTGATACCACAAAGCCTGGAACCTACCCAATCACTTATTCTTATACAGATGGTAGTGGTAATGTCTATACTCAAAAAGTAACGGTCACTGTTTCAGGGGATGATACGTCAACATCCAATACAAATCAGGGTTCAGGAACAACGACAAGTAGTAATGGTCACGTGACAAATCAGGATTCAGGAACGAATACAGCTAATGTGGTTCCTAGTCAGGTTAATGTGTCTGACTATTTGGTAAATGCTACACCAAAAACACCAAGTGTATTACCACAAACAGGTAAGCATCAAATACGTTCGAATAATCTAGAAGCGCTTGCAATAGGAATGATTTCGGCAACCTTTGGACTGATTTTACTGATGAAGCGCAACAAGAAAAACGGAATTGACTGATACTCGATGAAGTTTTTGCTATAATAGAAGCTGAGGGGTTTTCCTCGGCTTTTTGTTTTGGGCTCGTCTTGGAATTCGACAGGCTGTTACGAGCATTAGCTGCATTCCGCCATCCGGGCGTAAAGCGGGCAGACATTTAACTGCAAAAAACAATAACTCTTACGCTGTCGCTGCCTAAAAACCAGTGATTCGTAGCCAAGATTGTTAGGCTGACATGGTGGTCTTGGTTTAATAAATGGTCAGATCGGCTTAATGGTGATGCCTGCACGGTTAAGTTTAAATCAATTAGGTTCCCAGTCAGAGTCAAGTTCTGGACAATGACTGCTTTGGCTGTGGTATTAATCATTGCCCTATGAATGTAGACGCTAGTGTGGCGGTCGGCTTGGACAGGGGTTCGACTCCCCTCGAGTCCATTGGTAATATCAGGAGACGTCAAGAGGCGTCAAAAATCCCAGTCTTAAGCTATTTTGATTTTTTGGACGTCACTGAACGTCACTGACAATCAACAAAAGTAGCGGAAAAAGTAGAGGATAAAATAAACTTGCGTCCTAGCAATGTAACGGCCTTTGAGCCGTTTTTTATTTGCCAAAGTAGCGGAAAAATCGGATAGTCAGACCTGCGGTACTGATTTGGTACTTGAGACTGTCAACAAACTCAACGCTGAAACGTCTGCCAGTTGTGGCAGAAAGTGAAATCTCCCAATGCTGGTCAGGTTGTCCAGTAGTGGACAATGTACATAGTCAACGTTACTTTATATTTGCTGTGTGGTTGCATCCACGCACCTATTAACAACCGTGTTTGCAAGTACGCTGGTGCACCGAATCAGTGCGTCAGGTCTATGTGTATATCCTGTATAATTTCCTTAAAAGCATTTATGGGGGATGACATGAAGCAAAGGCACATAATCGGTCACTACTTTACTGGATATGCTGATTGGGCTTTAAAAGGGCTTGAATACCGGAAGCAGGAAGAGGGCGGACACTTTAGTAGTCGCTATGCGGAAGAAAACTATAACTTTTGGATAGAAGTACGAAGGGTGTTTGATGAATATACCGCCACGCTGTCCCCTGAAATTATCAAGATGGAGCACGATCATTATAAGTACCGTAAGCCATTTGGCGAGTGTTACAACATTGTAGCGCCTACTGCTAAGATCCAAGAGGTCAACAACGAACTGAACAGATTGGCCAAGTCGATAGAACAGCCAGAACGAATTAAACAGATTAACTAAAACAGCATCTTTTATAAATAAGCCATATAAAGCCCGTATGGGACTTTTTACTTGAAAACGATGAATTTCATGGATAGATAAGTAAAATGTCATATAACGTATAAAATGGACGCTTTTATTTATGTTTTTAGTGAAGGTACTCTCGAAAGTTTTTCTACCCAATCAATAGTTAAATTACTTTTAAACATTTTATTTAAAAGTTCTAATCAGTTAAAATGTGGCAAAATTAAAGAATGTATATTCATTCTTTGAAAGTTAGATGGTGAAAAAATGGTAGCAAGTATTGAAACAACCGTGAAGCAATGGGGAGATGCACAAATACGGGCTTTGGGATGGCAAAACATTGCTTCTGAAAATGAAAGTGTTGATCCACGCATTGATGAAACATTAAAAGGCAATTCATCAAAGTTAGGCGGTGAGGGCGGAGGAAGACCAGATTACACGGTTATTCTTTCTAATGGCGATAAAACCATTCCTGCTTTCATTGAGTATAAGGGATCAAAAGGGAAGTTAGAAAAGTTAGATAAACAAGAGTTAGTTGTTCTTCGTGGAAATGGCGGTGATTTTGATTATAAGAGCGCCATTTCAAAATATGCAGTTAATGGTGCTAGTTACTATGCTATGAATGCACTAAAGGGTACTGATTACCCAGAGGCATTAGCTATTGGTGTTAATGGAACTAAAGATAGTACCGGAATTGTTACTTATGAAATTAAGTGTTACGTCTTGAATCAGAAAGACCCCGAGCTACCAATCTATTTAGGTAGTTACAGTAATTTTGATTTTTTGAAAAATAACCCTACTGAAAAGCGCTACCTTTTTCAAAAGCTGGCAGACGTCCAACTAGATCCTCGGGAACTGGAACAAAGACTAATTCGTGATGACGCTAAAATTGAAGCTGTTTTGCAAGAATTAAATCAGAAGATTCATGATGAGCAACAGATTATCCCTAGTCAGCGAATCAACATTGTAGCGGGGTCTTTGATGGCCGCTGTTGGGGTACAAGACAGGCAGGGTGACTGGAAGATTACCCGACTAAATCCTAGTGATTTGACGGGGTCAATGGAAGAAGGCAATACTGACGGTGAAAAGATATTAACTAAGGTACGTAACTTCTTAAAAGAGCGTGACTTACCAGTGCCCAAGCAGAAGCAAATTTTAGATTATCTACAACCTAACTTCGTTAATAGTAACTTAAATAAAAAGTCAGCTAATGAACTACAAACACCGCTCAAAACCATTTACCAAGAGATTTATGACAAGTTAATTCCGATTTATGATGTTACGGGTATTAATGACTTTACTGGTAAGTTGTTTAATGTCATGAATGCTTGGGTCGATGTTCCCGATGGAGGAGCAAACGACGTTGTCTTAACACCAAGGTATATTACAAATTTCATGGCACAATTAGCACAGGTTAATCAGGATAGCTATGTTTGGGACTGGGCTCTTGGATCGGGTGGCTTTTTGATTTCTGCCATGAATATTATGATTGGGGACGCTCATATTAACTATGCCAATGACTTAACTAAACAATATGAAAAGATTGAAAATATCAAGACTAAGCAATTACTGGGTGTTGAGTTATTGCCTAATGTTTACATCTTGGCCGTCTTAAACATGATTCTCATGGGGGATGGATCTTCTAATATTGTTAACGATAATTCTTTAACTAGTTATGAAGGTAAGTACGCTTATAACGAAGACCCTTTCCCTGCTGATGTATTCTTGTTGAACCCTCCATACTCTGCCGAAGGAAACGGTATGATTTTTGTGGAGAAGGCTTTTAACAAGCAAAAAAAGGGCTTTGGTGCTGTGATTATTCAGGATAGTGCTGGAAGTGGTAAAGCTACTGAGATAAACAAACGTATTCTCAAAAATAATAAATTGAAGGCAAGTATCAAAATGCCAATTGACCTGTTCAAGGCCAGTGTGCAAACCTCGATTTATCTGTTTGAAGTCGGAAAGCCTCACAAGGCCGATGACAATGTTTATTTTATCGACTTACGAGAAGATGGCTATACAAGAACTAATCGTAAGAAGGCGAAAACAAATTTGTTTAATACCAATGATGCCAAGGGCCATTACCAAGAAGTCTTGGATATTATCTTAGATCGCTCTAAGAAAACAGATTATTTTACTGAGGGGGATAATTACTATAAAGACACTATTGACCCTGAAAGTGGTAAGGACTGGAACTATAACAAGAAGATTGATACCACACCAACCGAAGCAGACTTTAAGAAAACGGTTAGTGACTACTTAAGTTGGGAAGTCTCTCAAATTTTGAAAGGTGAAAACCAGGATTTTTAACAAGCCCTAATTCGGATATTGAGAAAAGAGTTAGGGCTAAGTATTCAAATGTCATAGAAACAGATTTTGTTATTTCTGACTTATTCATAAAGTTAAAACATAAGCGATTAAATTATAAAACTAAAGATCTTCCTAAACAGCCAACTGATTTGAACACACTACCAGCACTAACGGCAGGTATCCTTAATCAGGGATTAAATAATTATGTGCCAGAGGCTGGTGCTACTGTTTTTAAAAATGTAATATCGGTTTCTGCAAATGGTGCGAATACCGGTGCAATGTTCTACCAAACTCATCCCTTTACGGTACTACAAGATGCTTATGTTATTGATTTGATAGATGAATCAAAGCCTTCAGATATGGTTTATTTGTATCTTGTGGGTGCACTGCAGAAATCTATCAGGTTTAATTTTAGTTGGACAAATAAGGCTGGTTGGGAACGTATCAAGGGGGAAAAAATAACATTACCAGTTGATAAAAATGGCTTACTTGCTTTCGATTATATGGAGGCCTACATCAAGGAGCTTGAGGCTGAACGCATCAAGGAGCTTGAGGCTTACTTAATTGCTACTGGACTCAATAATTATGTTTTGAATGATGAAGAAAAGCGTGTATTAAATAAGTTTAGAGCGCATAATGCAGAGCAGAGCAGAGCAGAGCAGAGCAGAGCAGAGCAGAGCAGAGCAGAGCAGAGCAGAGCAGAGCAGAGCAGAGCAGAGCAGTAAGATTGAACAATGATTCTAATAATTCTAACAGTGATATTTTCTGGACTGAGTATAGGCTAGATTATTTATTTGACAATATTGTGCAAGGAAAACGACTTAGAAAGGATGATCAAGTAAAAGGTAACCTTCCGTTTGTTATGTCAGGTACAACTAATACAGGTATTTCTAAATTTATTGGGAACGATGTTAGGCAATTTCCAGCTAACAGCATAACTATTGATATTTTTGGATCTGCCTTTTATCGTCCTTATAAGTATGGAATGGGAGATGATACTGGTGCCTATTGGAATGAAAAAGTATCTGTAGATAAAATGACTATGTTATTTTATACAGCAAGCATAAATAAATCGTTGTATGGAATTTATGATTACGGACGTAAATTACGCAGTACGCGTGCAAAAAGTTTAGTAATACAATTACCAAAAAAAATAGAATCTAGGGAGCCTGATTACCGGTTAATGAGCATCTATATTAGAGCTATTGAAAAGCTGGTGATTCGTGGCGTAGTAAATTGGAAAGACAAACAGATTGAAGCGACAAGGGATGTTGTGAATTCTGACTAGTCAAAAATATATTTTAGGTCATGCCAAAATAGGTATGGCTTTTTTTGTTTGGTTTATAAATCGCCTATATAAGGTGATTTGAGCGTTTTTATTTATCGTTAGTATAAGTTGACGTAAAACGAATTAAAACGTTAGATACCCCCGCCCCTGTTCGTTTGATGAAGAGAGCACATACATATCGTCGCCTTATGTAAAAATTCAATTTTTAAAATTTTAAGGTAGGTTAACTTGTGATATTGACCAGAGTAAATACCCATCGGTTCCAAATAGGTATTGCCGAGCACTGCAAGCTTACTTGACTTATGTGTCTGGTTATAAGCGACGTAGTAGGCATAGGATTGGGAGGCGTTGAAATCAATGGTGCCATCGGCGGTGGCTTGGTTGAGGGAAACGCCATCGGTAAAAGTTTTGATGGTGATTTTTAATCCCGCCCTCTTGGCTGCATCGGACTTGGCGATGTATTGCCAGGCCTTGGCATCGGAATCAACGGCACCAACAGTAATATTTTTACTGTTTTTATCTTGGGCGGAAGCGTGGAAGAAAGAAAAGGCGGCCAGCAGAGCCAGGATTAAAATCACGAAACTGGTGATAAACTTTGATTTTCTAGACATTTATTCACTCCTTGTTGGGTTCAACGAACTGATTTTTCAATGAAATCAGTGGTAGCGCATGCCACCATCAATCAAAATTGATTGACCGGTGATGTAATTGGCTTGGTCGGATGCCAAAAAGGAAACGATATCGGCCACATCTTCTGATGTGGCGGCCCGTCCCAAAGCGATTTCATCAATCACGCTTTGTCGCTGTGCCGCGGGAGTGTTTCCTTCGATACTGGTTGTTTTAGTATTGATGTAGTCACGTAAGGGGAATCACGATGCCAGGATCATAGGCATTAACCGTGATATGATCCTTGGTTAATTCCTTCGCCGCCGATTGACCAAGTCCGCGAATTGCAAACTTTGAAGCCGAATAGGCACTTTGCAGGGTAGAGCTTTCCGGACGCCAGGGAAGCGGCATTGATAATTTTGCCCCCGTGTCCCTGAAGTTGGAATTGGCTAGCTGCTGCTTGGATGCCCCAGTAGGTGCCCTTGAGGTTGACGTCGAAGAGCCGCTCGACTTCCCTTGGGTCACTGTCAACAATCGTTTCGATATAGGCGACGCCGGCATTATTAACGAAAACATCAATCTCACCCAGGTCTTGAACGACTTGGTGGTGGAGGGCGAAAACTTGGTCGCACTGGGCAACATCTAGAACATAGGCTTTAGCGTTAGCGACCTGATTTTGGTTGATCTCGGCCGCCGTTTTTTCGGCTGTTTGTTGGTTAATTTCGGCCACGCCAACCTTGAAGTTTTCCTGTGCCAGTCGCTTGGCAATCGCAGCGCCGATACCGTGGTCGGTCCCGTGATAATGGCAACTCTTTGACTCATCTTGTCCTCCTGACTGGCCACTGAGGGTCATCCAAATTTGCTAGCTGAGCTGGGGGTGATTTTTTGGTGTCAGCGTTTTCTGGGTTGGCTTTTTATTAGTTTCTTAGACAACATGTCGAACATCCAGGTCAGAAGTGATCCCTTGGTCTAATATTTCGGCGGACCACTTTTTGGCTGAGAATAGGGAGTGGTCCTTGTAGTTACCACAGCTAAACTTGTCCGTGCCCTGAACGTCTTGCCATTCGATGGTATCTCTGATTTCTGCTAAAGATTCTTTGAGGGCAATGGCAACGTCCTCCGTTGATGGCTTACCCCAGGTAATCAAGTGGAAACCAGTCCGGCAACCAAATGGGGAACAGTCGATGACACTGGCTAAGTGGTCGCGCAAAAGGCCATCGAGGAGGTGTTCAATCGTGTGCAGTCCGGCCGTGGGGATAGCATTTTCGTTTGGCTGGACCAAGCGTACATCAAAATTAGAAATCATGTCGCCCTGGTTGCCATGTTCGGCGGCAATCAAACGAACGTAAGGGGCCTTAACTGCTGTGTGATCTAATGTAAAACTTTCAACTTCTGCCATTGTTTTTTCTCCTTTGATAAAACGGGACTTCTTAGTATTTGTTGCTGTTTTGGATACAGGACAATAAAAAAATCCAGTAGTCACAAAAGACTACGGGACGATTCAATCGTGTTACCACCCGGATTCTGGCTAGCATCGCTGCTAGTCACTTAACAAGTACGTCAAAAAATGAGATACTCTAACGCGGTAACGGGCGCACCCGAACGCGGCTGATTTTGATAAAACTCACCACGTTACACGACTCCAAGACCATTTTCAACTTCTAAGCAAAACCGACTTTCACCAAATGTCAGCTCTCTATCATTTGCCGCTAAAGCTTACTTATCTCTTCAACATCAACTTTTTATTAGAGTTTACGGACACTTTTCTCATTTTTCAATACTTTTTTAATTTATTTTCCTGAACGCTTTTAAAAATGATTTTAAAAATTAAAATCAATCATCCCTAAAAACAAAAAAGAATGCCGCTAACATGATTGTTAGCGGCATCCTTTTGAGGGGAAGTTTGTTGATTAAGCCAAGCCCAGACTAACCAATCACTTAGCGACTAATCACTTGGTGAACAACCTGGTAATCAGTTTCATAGTCTTGTGTTTCTTCTGATTGTGGCATTGGACTTACTTTTGTGAGTTGGTCTTCTGCCACAGGGTAGCCATCCTCACGCTCAATCTGGAAGAGTGGGCGGTGCTTGACTTCGGTAAAGATTTTACCGATGTAAGTGCCGACAACACCCAAAGCAATCAGATTCAAACCGCCGAGTAACCAGATGGAAATCATCAATGATGACCAACCGGCAGTTGGATTACCGACAATTTTTTCAAAAACTGTATAGGCAATTTCGACACCGGCAATTCCGAGGACGAGAATTCCTAGGTGAAGGAGCAAGCGGATTGGTTGGATACTAAAACTGGTGATCCCATCGATGGCAAAGGAGAACATCTTTTGTAATGGGTATTTGGACTCCCCGGCTTGACGTTCACCACGCTCGTAGTAGACCTTAGCGGATTGGAAACCAACTAAGGGAACCATCGCCCTGAGGAAGACGTTGCGTTCTGGCATTTTGAGGAGGGCCTTCACGGCAACTTTACTCATTAAGCGGAAATCAGCGTGGTTGGGCACCATTTTGACCCCTAACCAGCCAGCAAGCTTGTAAAAGGCTAGCGCTGAATTACGCTTGAACCAAGTATCGGTTTGGCGGCTGGAGCGCACGGCATAGACGACTTCATTGCCTTCTAAGTACTTTTCGACCATTTGTTTAATGACGTCCGGATTGTCCTGCATGTCGGCATCAAGGGTAATCATGATATCCGCGAGCTTGCTACTTTCGGTCATACCGGCCAAGAGAGCTGGTTGGTGACCAAAGTTTTTGGACAACTTAACGCCGATAATGTCGGAGTTTTGTCGTTCTTGCTGTTGGATAATTGACCAAGTCTTATCAGCTGAACCATCATCAACAATCATAATGAAGCTATCTTCGCTGACGAACATCTGTTCAACCAAGCTTGCTTTAATCCCTTGGAGGACGTTCAGCGTGGTTGGAAGAACTTCTTCTTCGTTATAAGCTGGTAGGATTAACCCTAACCGTGGGATTTTTGAACGTGTCAACATAATTGGACTCCTTTCGTCTTAATAAATTGAGGACAAATCATACAGAGTAGAACTTGAAGAGCCACCCATTCCCGTTGGACCACCAGCTGTCATGCCACCTGCAGTTGGACCACCAGCGGTTGTCGCTGTTGTTTGGCTAGCAGCTGTCGTTGTAGACTTTGAACTTGAGTCATAAGTGACAACTGTACCCTTTTCCTTTACCCAGGCCAGAATCTTCTTGATTTGACCATCAGAACTCTTGCTACGGGAACCAAGGACGAAGTACTTCAACTTACCATCCTTAACGAGTTGCTTAAATTGCTTAAAAGTCATCGTTGGATCAGTACCATTATAACCACCAAGAGCCATGACAGCCTTTCCTGATTTGATAATGTAACCAGAAGCTGAGTTTGAATCGGTTGTGGCAAAGAGGTACTTAGCGGAACCTTGGTGCTTTTCGGTATAGGCTAAGAGCTTCTTGTTCACAGTGCCACCCATATCGGTACCACCACGACTGAAGAGGGATGGACCTGCAGCTGGAATAGCTGCTGAAGTATGGGTGATGGTTGGTGTGGCTGCCCAGAAGGCACCCATTGTCAAGACTGAAACAGCTGTGGCAATAATCTTTGCTTTGATTGCTGTCTTTTGTGGGAAGAGCCACCAGACACCGAGGGCAACGGCCAGTACAATCAGGATACCGGTAATCACTGGGTAATAAGAAGAAACGTAATAAGCTTGTAGGAGTAGCGTGGCAATCACGGCAACACTAAGCATGATACGAGCAACGAATGGCTGTGTCTTGTCAACGGTTTCATCTTCACTGTTGGCATCGACTTTCATCATCTTGGCAACGGCAGCGACACCGATAGCCGTCAAGGCGGCAATGGCTGGGGCCAACATGATGGTGTAATAAGGGTGGAAGAATGAAGCGACTGAGAAGAAGCCGTAAACAGGGACGAACCAGCCGGCCCAGAGGAGAACTTCTTCTTGTTCACTTGAAACGTGGTACCACTTGCTACCGCGCTTGCGGAAGCCAAGCCAACCAGCAATAAGGCCAAGGAAGGCTAATGGGAGGTACCAACCTATTTGAGAACCAAGATCTGACTGGAAGAGACGGAATGGTCCGATAGAACCAATGGCAAAGGCACTTCCAGCACCACCCATACCGCCATGTTTACCAGTCTTACCACCAGGCTGACCAGTCATCTTGCCCATCTTACCGGTTGGCTTCTTGCCATTCATACCGGTTGGAGCTTGGCCAGTTGGTGCAGTACCGTTTGTTGTCTGACCAGTTTGTGTTCCGGTCTGATTTTGACCATTAGCGGTCTGACCAGTTGTACCAGTTCCTGTAGTCGGAGCCTGGCCCATTTGGTTCGTTCCAGTTGCGGATTTTGAAGACTTAGAAGTCTTAGTTGTTCCCATACCAGAGAATGTCCCACCAGTACCAGTTGATTGCCCAAGTAAACGCTGGGTCCCGTTGTAGCCAAAGGCCAATTCCATCAAGGAATTAGTCTGAGAACTACCAATATAAGGACGCGAACTCTTGCTTGCTGAATCAACTGCCATTGGGTAGGCCAAGGTGAAGACGGAAAGGGAAACGAGTGCGAGTCCCAACCAGCCAATCTTCTTTTTCCAAGGAATCTTGATGGCAACAATGTAGTAGGCGAACATGGCTGGTAAAATCATGAAGGCTTGGAGCATCTTGATGTTAAAGGAAACACCAATCAGAGCAAAGCTCAACATGACTAACCAGACATTCCTCTTGTTCACAGCCTTTTGTAATGTGAAGACCGCTAACAGAAGGAAGAGGACTAAGATGGCATCCATGTTGTTTGTCCGGCTGTTGGCAACAACAGTGGGCGTCAATGTCATGAATAATGCGGCCGTCCGTCCAGCCCAGACACCAAACTTTGGTGCTAAGAGACGATACATCAGGTAAACGGAGGCAATTCCAGCCAAAACACTTGGGAGGACAACAGACCAACCGTGAACGCCGAAGATTTTAGCGGAAATGGCCATGAACCAAAGCGCTACAGGTGGCTTATCCACTGTGATGAAACCGGCTGGGTCAAATGCCCCGTACCAGAAGTTTGACCATGACTTTGTCATGGAAGTGATGGCTGCAGTGTAGAAACTGTTGGCACTGCCTGCATCCCAGATACCCCAGCCATATAAAATAGCGCTGAGAATCAGTATGCCGACAAGGTACCAATCAAGTTTGTATATCCTTTTTGATCGCAAAAGCGAGGACCTCCTTCGTTCGAATAAAAATAGTGTAGGCCTAAAGCGCTATATCAAGATTAAGTGAGTATCAAGTGAATATTAAAATATCCAACGAATCAAAATCCGCTGTTGGATAAATGAAAAAATAAAAAGACCATCAAAAAATTGACAGTCTCTAACACTGATAGCAAAAGCCCAAAGTTTGGCCTTGATTAAGCTGCATAACAGGAAATAAGAATCGGACAGCAAACATCATAAAAAAGCAGTCTGCAGGCGTTTTTGTCTTGGAAATAGCAGAAACATGGACAGCAGATAGCCGTTTTGCGTTGGCCATCAGACGGCCACTAACAAGGGGAGTCAAGTGGTTGAGAAACCATGTTTGAGTCATTTTTACGCCTCCGGTATTCTTGTAAAGAAGTATGGACTTTTGACCAAAAATTGTCAAGATGTGTCCGTACAGTCCAAAATTTTTTTAAAGTCAGTAAGGAAGCGGCCATGATGGTTGTATTTAATAAAAATCGTTTGCCGAAAAGATAGTATAATACGGGTTATATGGCGCAATAACGAATACCCGAGTGGGTATCCCAACCGAAAAGGAAAAACACCATGAAAATGCTTATTATTCAGGGTCACCCTGACCAAGAATCATTCACTCATGCTAATGCAATGAACTTTGCAGCGGTGGCAAAAGAAAAGGGCCATGAAGTCCAAATTGTGGACCTAGCGACCGCTGATTTTGATAGCGTCTTACGCTATGGCTACCGTCAACATATGGAAGATGAAAGTTTCCCCAAGGCAGTCCAAGAAAAGATTGCCTGGGCGGATCGAATTTCATTCTTCTTCCCTGTTTGGTGGTCAGCAGAACCATCCGTTTTGAAGGGGATGATCGACCGTGTCTTCACTCCTGGCTTTGCCTATAACCGTCGTAACGGTAAAATCGTTAAGCACTTGACGGGCAAGAAGGCGGACGTCTTTACGAGTTCTAATTTTGGGGGCTGGTACTACAAGATGTTTGGTAATGTCGTCAGCCGTTACAAGTTAGGAATCTTTGCTTACACAGGAATTAAGTTGAACAAAGCTTATGTTTTGGGCCACATGGATTCAGGTGTGACACAAAAAGACCGCGAAGCATACATTGAAAGGTGTGCGGCAACAATTGATTAAATTAAAAAAAGGGATTTGCGTTGATGGACGCAAGTCCCTTTTCTGTTACTGATTTTGTAGGTTGGAGTGACGGACACTGTAGGTGAAATAGACGGCAATGCCAATCAAGAGCCAAATACCGACAGAAACCTTGGTAATGTCTGGCAGCATCACAATAAAGAAAATACTGCACAGTCCGGCCAAAATTGGCAGAAATGGATACCAGGGCATTTTGAAACCGGTATTTTGAATATCTGATCGACGACGGAGTTTTAAAATACCAAAAGAGATAAAGGTAAAGGCAATCAATGTTCCGGCGTTAATCAGGGAAGCCAATTGAGTCAGTGGAACGAGCCCAGCAAAAACTGCTTGGACCACGGTTGCAATTAAAACGGCATTGGTTGGGACTGCATGCTTTTGGCTCACCTGACCTAATTTTTTAGGTAAAAGACCGTCGCGCCCAAGGGCATAAACGAGGCGTGACCCACCAATAAACATCGTGACCATTGCGGTAAAAATCCCAAAGAGGGCGCCAATCGTAATGAGTTTATTCCAGGCAGTCAGATGGACCACCTGAAGTGCGTAGGCGGCGGGGTCATCGACATTTAGCTCTTTGTAGTTGACGATACCGGTCAAAACTAGGGAAAAGGCGACGTAGAGAATCACGGCAATAATGACGGTTCCCAAAATGCCTTTAATGACGTTTTTACCGGGGTTAATGGTTTCGGCTGAATTGGATGCGAGGGCATCAAAACCAATAAAGGCAAAGAAAACCGTTGCCGCTGCCGTGAAGATGCCACCCATCCCAAAGGGAACACTGTGAAACTCTTTTGGATAAAAAGGCACGTAGTTACTGGTCTTGACATAAAAAAAGCCAACAATAATAAAGAGAATGATAATGGCTACTTTGACAATGACGGCAAAGTTTTCGACTTTCTTTGATAATTCGGTTCCCATCATGAGAATTCCGGCAATAATCAAGACAATCGCGACGGCGGTGAAGTTAATCAAACCGCCTTCCATTGGGCTGGCCTGCAGGGCCTTTGGCAGGTTAAGACCAAAGCTTGCTAAAATATTGTGATTAAAGTAGGCCGCAAAGCCAGTTGCTTCTGCTGAAACAGCTAAAAAATACTCTAAAATCAGTGACCATCCTAAGATCCAGCCAACAAATTCCCCGTAGATAACGGAACCAAAGGAGTAGGCTGAACCGGCAATCGGCATGGCGGAAGAAAACTCCGCGTAGGCCATGCCGACCAAACCAGAGACGAGGGCGGCGATTAAAAAGGCAATGGCGACGGCCGGGCCAGCATGACTGGCAGCTTCGTGACCGGGTAGGATGAAAATACCGGTACCAATCACGGCACCAATGCCAAGGGCAATCAAGTCCTTGGCGGTTAATGTTTTTTGGAGACGAGCATCAGCGCTTAGAAAATTAGCGACTGATTCTTTTTTGAAAATGTTCATAATGATACCTCAAATATTTCTTTCTAGCTTTTTTACTATAGAAGAAATGATATGATAAGTACAATTAATAAATCATATAGTTGTATTAGGAAAAACGATTGATGAACCATTTACTAGTTTTAGAAAAAATTCTCCAGATGAATAGCTTCACTAAAGCTGCAAAAGCGTTGGGGTATACGCAGTCCTCGGTCAGCCAGATGGTGGCCAGCCTTGAAAATGAGTTTGGCATTCAATTGTTAAAGCGTTCGCGTCAAGGTGTTCAACTGACCCCAGAAGGCGAAAAGCTCTATCCCTATATTGAGCGGTCGTTGCGCCAATACCAAATCTTGCAAGAAACGGCGGGGGCAATTCGAGGTCTTGAAACGGGGACTGTTCGAATTGGTGCGATTACGAGTGTTAGTTGTTACTGGCTGCCAGACCTCTTTAAACGGTTCCAAGAACGCTACCCGGCGATTGAATTTGTTTTGCATCAAGGTGATTATGGAACCATTGTGAATTGGATTCAGGATGGGACCGTTGATTTTGGCCTCATGACGGCCGACTATGGGGATGGCTTGGCTAAGCGAGTTATCCATACCACCGAGATGAAGGCCTTTCTTCCGGCGAATCACCCACTGGTAAAATTAGACCGAGTGCCGATCGAATCTTTGACAGCAGAGCCCTTTATTTTAGTCGAAGGTGGGGGCTATAGCGAACCACTTGAGGCTTTTCGCAAGGTTGGCCTAACGCCCAATGTTCGCTACCGTATCCAAGACGATTACACGATTATGGCCATGGTTGAGGCGGGCTTAGGTATCAGTATGTTATCTGAGTTAGTGGCTAGTCGAACTAATTTTAACGTGGTGACAAAATCAGTTTTGCCACAGGTCAAGCGCCCGGTGGCAATCGCTTACCGGGAGAAAGAAGCACTGCCAATTGCCAGTCAGTATTTTATGGACTTTTTAACGGCCAACCAGCAAGAACTGATTTAAAAGTGGCGTGCGCTGGAAAATCTTCTTTTTGTTTCTCATTAAATTAGCGTTATCTTTCACAATATGTCTTCAAATACATCTCTAACAGCACTCGGGTTCTGCTTTCCGGGTGCTTTTTTGTGGACTATTGTGGCTTTAAAGGTGCAAAAAAAGAAGCCAACATTTTTGATAAGTTTGGCTTCTGATAGAAAAAAATATTGGTTTATTCTTTTACGGATTTTTGATTATCGAAAAAACTATCCGGCAACGTATTGACCAAAAAATCAGCCATTTCTTCTGGACTTTCCTTGGCCCCGTTTTGCAACCAAGCCATCATCACGTGAAAGGAGGCACCAAAAACAAAGATGTGCTTATAAGTAAAGTGATTCTTCTTTTCCGGATGCTTCGCCTTGATAATTTCACCAAAATCTACAAAGAATTCATAAATATGGCTGGAAAGCCCTCGGTCGATTAATAGCATAAAGCGCTCTTCTTGATTTTTGAAAGCAACGAAAGCAGTAGTGAAGCGCATTTTCATGGTTTCCCGGGTGCGATTATGGGGAATCGGGCTCTTTTTTTCTTGCTCGTGGTGCTGGGTAACCAAGCAGGTTAAGTAAAAGGTCAAAATATCTTCAATGCTGTCAAAGTTGCGATAGTAGCTGACGCGCGCGACCCCAGCTGATTTAATGAGTTGTGCAACGCGGATTTCTGAGAAAGGCTGTTCCTTTAATTGCTCAAAAAAGCCGTCCACAATTTGTTGCTTAACTCGGATATTTTCTTGTTGGCCAAATTTCATCTAGGTTCCTCCACGACAAGTGTCGTTTTGTGATTAAATTCCTTTTTTCTAAGAACATTATAGCAAATAAATAAATTTAGTGAAACAGGTTGACTCAGTTAAATCTAACTGTTACACTATGTTCCACAAAGCAACTGGTACAAATTGTACCATGAAAGGAAATAACGATGGAAGCAGTTCAAACAAATACTCGAACTTACAATCGAACACTCGTCGTTGTGGTCATGATGATTGCAATGGCCGCCGGTGCGTTGATGCAGACATCATTGGGGACGGCCATTCCTTCCCTAATGAAGGCTTTCGACATTAACTTGTCGACAGCTCAACAAGCAACGACATGGTTCCTTCTCTTTAACGGGATGATGGTGCCATTGTCAGCTTACCTAGCTAACCGAATTCCAACCAAAATCTTACACATGGTTGCCTATGGATTACTCTTTATTGGTGTCTTGGTGACGATGTCCACACCAGAAAATAGTGGATCTTGGTGGATTTTCATTGTTGGCCGGATTATTTCAGCCATGGCCTTTGGAATCATGATGCCAATGATGCAAATCGTTATCTTGAACATGTATGAGCCTAAAGAACGAGGCGCAGCCATGGGTGCGATGGGATTGGTTATTGGAATGGTCCCAGCCATCGGCCCAACTTTGTCAGGTTGGATTTTGAAGCAAGATCACACGATTTTGGGCTTCACCTTGTCAGATAGCTGGCGTTCAACTTTCTTGATTCCTTTGATTATCACTGGAATCGCCTTGGTCTTGACACCATTCTTAATGAAGAACGTCATTCCAACTAAGAAGGTTAAGTTGGATTTCTTGTCATTGATTCTTTCAACGATTGGTTTTGGTCTCTTCTTGTGGGGCTTCACCAACGTTGGTTCACACGGTTGGGGGAACGTGCCAAACGTTCTCTTGCCAATTTTTGCAGGTGTTTTGCTCATCGTTGTCTTCGTTTGGCGTCAGTTAAAATTGTCAAACCCATTCTTGGATGTTAAGGTCTTCTTGACGAAGGACTTTACCATTCCATCTATCGTTGGAATCTTGGCCATGATGGCCATGTTCGGTGTCGAAATGATGTTGCCAACGTACTTACAAAACGTTCGTGGCTTGTCAGCCTTTGATTCTGGATTGACTTTGCTTTGGGGAGCCTTGTTGATGGGTGTCTTCAGTGCCATTTCTGGAGCCTTGTATAACAAGGTTGGCGCCAAGGCCTTAGGCATGGTTGGTTTTGCCATCCTTGGTTTGGGAACTTTCCCATTCTTGTTCTTAACCCCTGAAACACCAACCATTATTATTAGTGTCTTGTACGGTGTTCGAATGGCCGGAATTGCCATGGCGATGATGCCAATGACAACTAAGGCCATGGCCGCTTTGCCTGATGAAAAGACATCTCACGGTACTGCTGCTAACAACACTTTGCGTCAGATTGCTAACTCTGTTGTGGTTGCCTTGTTGACTTCAGTTGTTCAAAACGTTATCAACAACAACACACCAAGTAACCATATGAAGCTTACAGAACCATTGCGTTATGCAAGCAAGATGCTGGATGCTTCCTTGGACGGCTTCAAGATTGCCTTTATGATCAGTCTTAGTTTCGCCGTTCTCGGCTTCATCTTGTCATTCTTTATTAAGCAAGACAAGGAGGAAGCATAATCATGATTTTGGTAATTATTCCGATTTTTGTTGCCTTAGCTGCTGCTAGTTGGTTCCTGATTTCATCAAAGGCCTTGAAGGCCACTTTTGGGACAATCTTCTCATTAGCGATGATTGCATCAATCTTTTTGTTGGCTGCTAACATGGATTCTCATTATGGGATGAAGAAGGAGACAACGGTTGCTACCAAGCAAGTTTACTCTGCTGCACCGGCTCAGATGCCTGTCGGCATGGCTGCTGCTAAGAAGATTGGTACTGACGACTACGTTTTGGTCTATAAGGACCAAGCAACGGACAAGGAAGCAACTGCTCACTTTGCGCCAGATACAAGTGACATTGTCAAATCAGTTAAGCAATCAGCTACTTATACGAAGGCTGATGTTCAAACTGCCCAGGTTAAGACGGTGACAACGAAGTGGGTTTACAAGAACCATACTTACAAGTGGTTGTTCAAGCAAAATAAAGAAGATAACTTGGTCAAGGAAGTACACACTCTAGAAGTGCCTACTAGCTGGCAAGTTGTCCTTAAGTAACTGACGCTTAAAGTTAACTTACGCTTAAAAAATACATTTCTGCTTAATTTATTCTTCTCTCCAAGCACTCGGATTCTGCTTTCCGGGTGCTTTTTCTATTTTGCCATTAATTTCTGTTATAATTGAAATAAAAGTGTAAAGAGGGTGGCTGAAATGCTGACACCATTCATTAATTTATTATTAGCTCTTGTGGTCGTGGCAGTCGTCGCCGTTGCCATTGATAAGCGGAACTTCATTTTTGGAAGTTTACTGATTTTTTCGTTGCTGCTGACGGTAATAGCGCTTTATTTGAAGTTAGCTGGTTATGTCTTAGACAAACAGATACCGGTGATGAATGTCTTAGTCATCTTATTGCCAATTGCGGTGATTGCCTTCGCTATTTTTTGGCTGGCGCGCAATACTAATATTATTTCCCATAAGGAAGGGAAGAGTTTTACCGCTAAATTAGCGCTCTTCTTGGCAGTCACGATGGGCATTGATTTTTATTTGCTCTTTTTGATTGGGGAAGTTCATGGTCGTTTTCTTTTCTTCTGCTATACACTGGGACTGCTCGTCTGCAATACTTTCTTCTTGCTGTTTCTCAGTTACCTGGGTTATTCACTTTTGTACCAGGTATTGCCAGCGACGAAGAAGGCTGAGTACATCATTGTGCTGGGTAGCTACATCCATAGTGGGCGGGTCATGCCGTTGCTCCAGAGTCGAGTGGATCGGGCCTTGGCCTATTACCGTCAGGCCGAAGAAGGAAAACGCCCAAAGTTTGTGGTTTCCGGAGGACAGGGGTCTGATGAAAGTACATCTGAAGCAGATGCTATGCGGAAGTATTTGCTCGAAGTTGGTGTGCCGGAAAAAGATATTATCCTGGAGGATAAATCGCGCAATACCTTTGAGAATTTTATGTTTTCAAAGGAAAAGATTTTAACAGACTGGGAAAAATCAGGTCGTACTGGTCAACCGCAGATTCTTTTTTCAACCAGCAATTACCATGTTATGCGGGCTAGTCTGTATTCCAAACGGATTGGTTTTTCGGCTCAGGGAATTGGGGCGCCAACTTCTTTGTACTTTTTGCCAACGGCCTTGATTCGAGAATACGTCGGAATTCTTTCCTATTACCGTTTAATTACCTTTTTGCTTTTGGTCGTTGAGGCCTTTCTTGCTTATTTGATTGCCTTTTAAAAAAACGATAGTTACTGATCTCTGGTCAGTGGCTATCGTTTTTAGTAGCGTTATGATTGGGGCTAGTTTGAATCTGATTTTCTTAAATTAGTGAAGCGTCATCAAATTATAAATAATAAAGATGAGCCCGATTAGAAAAAGGAAGGCAGCAATTCCAAGTAGTGGGAGCATGCTGACGTCTCCTTGACGGAACAGTTTCCAGCCGTGAGCGGCCGCAAATAAGATGATTAATAAAGCAAAGGCGACGACGAGTAATCCAACAATGGCCATGATTTTGGCTCCTTTCAACTCCTCAATAAGGACCATTATACCGATTAATGGTCGATTGAAAAAGAGACAATCTGCCCAACCTGTTGTTTTTGTTATCATCAGAACAATCGCCCTGAACACAGCCGGTTAGCGACGATGATGCTTTGACCACCAAAGGTGATTAATTTGATGATTAGCCATGATAATGGTTCTTTTTTGCTATTTTGTTATTTGAAGACGGGCAATTCGCCTAAAAATTGCACAATGATAATCCAGAGCGGTAAGACCACTGTGGCTGAAATTGTCGAAATCAGCGAGGTATTGGCCGCCAGTAAACTTTGATGATTAAAGGCCATGGCGTAGTTGACTGCCACGGTGGCAACGGGGGTCGCCATCATAATGACCATTGTCGCCATGGCCACTTGGTCAACGGGCAAAATATGGGTAGTATTTGCCAAGATGGCAATGGCAGCCATGATGATTGGGACGATAATGACTTTATTAAAGGAATAGTACCAGGCAGTGTGGTTTTTAATGGCATCTGTGAAGGGCATCTGAGCCAAGTTGGCTCCAATGGCTAACCAGGCTAATGGTGAAGCTAGGCCGGCTAACAGCTTCATCCAGGCAAAGAGCCAAGGGACGGTCACATCGAGGCGGTAGAAGGCCACCTGACTAGTTTTACCGGCAGTGCTGATACTGATTTGAGGCATCCAGTTTTGACTAACCCAGAGAATCAGACCAAGGAAGGTCGCAATGACAATCGGATTAACAAGCATCTTTTTGATATGTTCACCGCGTAGCTGCTCCCCGGACATTTTGATGTAGGCGTAGGAGTACAAGAAGATACGATAGCCAATATTGAAAACGGAAGCATACATTATCCCCTTAGCGCCATAGACAGCACCGGCGATTGGCATACCAAAGAATGTTGTTGATCCAAAGGCGGTTAAGACACCTAAAACGTCGCGTTGGTCTTTGTCGTATCGACCGTATAAAAAGGGCATCGTGACAATCAAAATGACGTAGATAATCAAGCCCCAAATCAGAACATCCATACTTTGGACGAGGGTTTGATGATTTAGCGGCGTCAGAAAAGCTGTAAAAGCTAAGAGGGGCAGGGCGATTGTCATGGTAATGCTCGTCAAAGTTTTGACGGCATCTTGGCTAAGGGTTCGCCGCTTACGCAGCCAAAACCCTAAGAGGATGGTCCCTAAGGTTTCGACAATCGCAGCGATAATCGAAGTGTTGGTAAGCGTTTTTTCAAGAGCAGAGCTAATCAACATTTATACCTCCCAGTGCCAACTTGTGGCGACAAACGATTTATTTATTAGTCTATCATTAAAATTAGATTGGAACAATTCTCTAGTTAGAAAAATTAACTTACAGAATTGTAACAAAATGAAATAAAAGAAATGGCCAAAAAGATTGTTCGATTATCGAAGTTCTTGTATAATAATAGTATTCTTTATGAGAGACAAAATAGCCCCAACCATTACTGGTTGGGGCTTTCTGCTGTCTTCTTCAAGATTATTTACTGAAGTTAACGGTTGGATTTTGTTGGGCAGTACTGTCTGCAGTGAAGTAGTTGAACTTATGATGGTTTGTCATAGATGCCACTAAAGAACTAGGGAATGACACAACTTTGTTATTGTAGTCTTGGACAGCCTTATTATATACCTTACGCTCGTAGGTCACACGGTTGTTAACACCTTCGAGTTGGACCATCAAAGTTTGAATTTGGTCAGAGGACTTCAAATCAGGATAGTTTTCGTTAATCGTCGAAACCATCAGATTGAAAGCCTTATCCTGATTTTGCATGGCCGTTGTCTTTTGGTCTTGATCATTGGCATTTGCATAGCTTTGCTTTGCTTGATTGTATTGGGTTCTGGCATCAGCAATCTTACCGTAAATCGTAGATTCCTGTCCTTGGGCCCCCTTAACAGCATTGACCAGATTTGGAATCAAATCGGCGCGGTTTTGCAACGCGGTTTGAATACCACCAGTGGCAGCATCAACATCCTGTTCCTTGCGGGACAAGCCATTGGCAGAAGAAATAAAGCCGCCAATGAGAATGATGAGGACCAAGGCGATAATCGCCGTAATTTGCCAACCGCGTTTCTTGTAAAAGGGCGTCTTTTCATTAATGATTGTCATGATTCGTATCCTTTATCGTTGTTTAGCTTGACGCTATTAGAAATATTGTAGCGGGGATTGTATCCTGGCGCAACCATAGTCAGTCTTTAGAAATCAGATCCACCGCCACCAAAGTCACCGCCACCACCGGAATCAGACCCACCACCGGAATCAGACCCACCACCGAAGTCAGATCCATCAAAATCGGATCCGCCACCAAAGCCACTACCGAAATCATCGTAGTGATCGTAATGGTCATCGTCAAAATGGCGTCTTGGACCCGAGAAGAGGTTTGAAAGTAACAATCCTCCTAGGAACCAATTCAGGCCTGAACTGTGGCCACGCTGCGGCCCATTTGGTGATTGATTGAAGTAGTGTGTATTGCCATTACCGCCGCGATAATAAGACGTGTTACCATCCCTAAAACGACGCATCTTGGACCAAACTAAGAAAATAACGAGAGCCAGAATGGCGACTAAGCCAAAGCTAATCACTGCACTGGTTGTTGAGGCGCTTTGCTTACCACTTGTTGGTGTTGCTGGTAGCGTCTTTTCAACCTGTAAAAAGAGATTGCGAATCCCTCGATCAATCGCTGTTGGGTCCGAAGATTTTAACTCCTGCTGGTTAGCTTGTAGGAGCTGATAAATTTTACCATCTGGTAGAACGGATTCAGCACCAGTTCCTGTGACCACGCGGACATTATTTTCGCCGTTATTCTTGGCAAAGACAATAATAACGCCATTATCTTGCCCTTTTTTACCAGCGTGCCAAACCGAGCGCATGGTTAAATCGTTAGTGAAGTCGCGGATTGATTGGCCATCGGTATTGTTGACAGTTAAAACTGCTACTTGGGGCTGTTCCTTGGTCTTTTTAAACGTTTGTTCCTGCTTTAAAATAACTTGCTTGGTTTGATCTGAAAGCACATTGGCATTATCAGTGACAACAAAGTTTGAGCTGGGTTCAATTTTGTTTGGGTCTTCTGCCTGAGCTGTTTGAAAGTGTAATCCCAGGAAGAAAAGGGCCAGTAGGCTAATGGTGGTTAGCCCAATTTTATTTTTTAGCAAAACCATCATAAGACCTCCAGTTGACGAAGCAAAATGCTTGATGAGCGGTTAGCGGCTAAAGCCATCGCTAATACTCTTGGCTTTTTTTGGTGTTAGTTTGGAACCATCATTTGGATTTTGTAGGACAAGTTCACGAATCAGGTTAATCACTTCAGGATTTTCCGGTAACTTGGAATGCCCGGCATTATCACCCGAAACTGTTGTTTGGGTGTACTTAGCAACATTCTTTTGGAAAATATACTTACCGGAAAGAACGGATTGGACGGGAACCGTACCGTCATCGGTGTAATCTTCTGAACCGGCAACCGAGTAGACGACCAAATCACTAGGCAGGCTACTTGCGCCATCAATCATATCCGAAAGCATGGTTGTTTGTCGTGTTGTTGAGGTTTCAGAGAAATTGAAGGGTGTTCCCAAAGTCATCAACGTCCGAATGTGGAAGTTGGTTGAACTATAGTAATTTTCCAAATAATCTGTCCAAATCAAGCCACCGTTTGAGTGACCAACGGCTGAAAAGCTCCGGAAGTGGTAACGAGTTTGCAAGTCAGTCATGACTTTCGATAGCGCCTCTGAGTCGGCTTGGATGGTTGGATAATTATCTTGGTTACGTTCAAAGCCAACAACAATAAAAGGCCGACGGTTAGAACTATCAACGTGACCAGAATAAGTGAGGCTACCATCGTAATTGACCTGGACCTTCAAGACAGAGTGGGTGCCTTTATCGCGGTCTTCTGAATTGATTGTGGCAAAGAGATCATCAAACCGTCTGACAGTTGCGCTGGAACCAGGGACAAAAATGACGGGTTCCATCCGTGATTTTTGAATTGCCCGGTCATTTTGGTGCTCAGAAAGCATCCAAACACGACCAAAAAGGGCAATGACAACGGTCAACAAGACCGTCAGGACCAGCATGAATTTTGTACTTTTAGTCATGCTCTGCCTCCCTTTTAACCATGTCTTTCACAAATGGCCAGTAGATCAAAATTGAGCCAATCAGGACAAAGATGGCCAAGATTAATGACCGCCATGGGGTTTGACTGGCCATGAAACCAAGCAATAAGTGAGGCGTACCATTTGGCGCACTAAAGACGGTTGGCCGGATAAAATCAAGCTTAATGGCGACACTAGCTGAAAGTGAACCAAAAAGGGAACTCAAAATCATCGGTACCAATGTCAGTGGCCGGAAGTACAAGGGCACACCATAGGCTAAAATACGGTTGCTATCAAATAAAGTTGGTAACAAAGACCAAAATCCAAGTCGTCTTGTCTTTTTACCTTTTGCAAAAATAAGGATGAATGCCAGCCCCAAAGTTGCCCCAACGCCACCAATCATGGCCGAAGCGGTCAAAACAGAATAGGGATTTTGTGGTTGTGGCAGGGTGGCCATCACTGATTGATAAACGGCATTCAGGTTTGTGTTCACCTGGGCTAAATCGGTCGCGCTAGTTGATAAGTCCAAGGGGATACTGATTCCTAAAACAAGCATAATTGGTGCCAAAACAGCAACCAATGCCAAAGAATAATAATGCGCGAAAAAATTAGATGAAAAGAAGGTGGTGTAAGTCCCCTGGGTCACAATGTTGGGCATGAATGAGGTGATAGTCACGACGATAACTGAGACGATGGCTGCCCAACTAAGATAGGCAAAGCCCATGTCTTGCAACCGATTTTTCGTAATCTTGGTTAGCGCTAAGTAGGTCAGATTAATGAGATAGGCCACTAGTAAACACAGTCCAAGATGGATAGTCAACTGTCCCTGGTTGGAAACGGTGAAAAAGGTCTGAACTAAGACCAGACCAAAGTTAACGGTGACCGGCAAGATTGGATCGCGCTTGTCGGAAAGCTTTTCCGTTAAATACTTTTTTGTCCATAGAGCAATCGTAAAGGCGACAACTAGGTAGTCTAAGACATTGCCGACTCCTTGTGAAAATTGTGGATTGCTAAAAAAGTGGATTTTGTAATGGAAAATAGTGGCGAATAAAGCGCCAGGGTCTAAAAATAATCGAGTAATCAAGCGCCAATAAACATCAATGATTACCAAAGGTAATACTTGCTTAAAGGAAGAAAAAAGATTTTTGATAGGTGAAAGACCTACCCAAGCTCGATCCCATTGTTGAACCTTTGCTAGGATCTTTGCAAACATGTACAAGTGCCTCCAGACTTCCCCCAGATTTGGGGTGGTATTGCAAGAAAAGATATTGTGCTATAATAGTAAAAGTGTTTTACTAGATACCACTGGTAATATGCCAATAATTATAACACTAACCGAACAATTTTGGGGGCGTCACGCGATGTTCAAGCGTTTTCTAAGCAAGCCCTGGGTGACATTTATTGTCAGAACCCTGGCTTATTTTTTAATCATTTTAGCCTTGATTTATCTGTACGGCTATTCCGGTGTCACCGGGGGCCACTTCATTTATAACGAATTCTAAAATAAAGAGGAAGCGACAAATGATTGATAACATTTACAAAAATATTGATGCCTATGCAGTAGAAAATCCTGATGCGATTGCCTACGATGGCTTGGGCCATACTTATACTTACGGCGATTTGAAGTCATACTCTGACTCGTTGGCCGCCTACTTAGATGAGCAAAACTTGCCTGACAAGTCACCAATTATGGTTTTTGGTGGTCACCAATTTGAAATGGTAGCTGCTTTCTTAGCTGCTGTAAAATCAGGCCACGCCTATGCGCCGGTTGACAAGGACTCTGCCAAGGATCGAATCGAAAACATCTTGGAAATTGGTCAACCCTCAGCAGTGATTGCTTTGGATGAATTGCCATTGCCAATCGATTCTGTTCCTGTCTTCCAGGGCGAAGAATTGCAAGCAGCCTTTACTGCTAAGAAGTCATACGAGTTAACGCATCCGGTTTTGGGCGATGATAATTACTACATTATCTTTACTTCTGGTACGACTGGTAAGCCAAAGGGTGTTCAGATTTCACATAAGAACGCCTTGTCTTATTTGAACTGGCTTTTCTCTGATGAATTTGATTTGCATCATGGTGACAATGTCTTGACACAGACGCCATTCTCATTTGACGTTTCTGTTATGTCATGGGGTGGTTCACTGTTGATGGGTGGCGTGATGAAGCCATTGTCAAAAGAAATTGCCGATGACTTCAAGCAACTCTTTACGGTTTTGCCAGAAATGGACTTGGACTTGTGGGTTTCAACACCTTCATTTGCCAACGTTGCTTTATTGAGTCCGGATTTTAAGCAAGAAAATTACCCTCGCTTGAAGAAGTTCTTGTTCTGTGGAGAAGTTTTGACAGCAACAACTTCTAAGAAGTTGCGCGAACGTTTCCCAGATGCCCGAATCTTCAATACTTACGGACCAACGGAAGCAACTGTTGCCGTATCAGCCATTGAAATCACGGACGCAGTTTTGGCCAAGTACGACAAGTTGCCAATCGGTTACATGCAACCTGAAATGAAAGCAACCATCATGGATCAAGACGGAACGGTCTTGCCAATTGATGAACCAGGTGAAATTGTTTTGTCTGGTGCAGCCGTTTCAAAGGGTTACTTAAACAACCCTGAAAAGACGAAGGCCGCTTTCTTAACGGTTGACGGTCAACCAGGATATAAGACTGGTGACTTGGGTTACATGGACAAAGACGGCTTGTTGCACTACAAGGGTCGTGTGGACTTCCAAATCAAGTTGCATGGTTTCCGAATCGAATTGGAAGAAGTCGCTCAGCACTTCTTGAAGTCTCAGTGGGTTGAACAGGCTGCTGCCGTTCCTCGCTACGATGCAGATGGCGAAGTTAAGCAACTGTTGGCCATTGTTGTTCCAAAGAAGAACGACTTTGAAAAGCCAATGGATTTGACGAACGCTATTAAGGCTGATTTAAAGGACATCATCATGCCGTACATGATGCCATCACGGTTTATCTACCGCGATGCCATGCCTTTGACACCAAATGGTAAGGTAAACTTAAAGGGCCTGATTGCTGAGGTGAATGGCAATGCCTAATCTACAACCCTATGCCGATCCGACCTATTTCTTTTACCTTCTAGTGGCTTTAGCGCCACTGGCAATTGGCCTTTACTTTGGTAAGCGCTTTGTCTGGTATGAGATTTTGGTCTCTTTGGCTTTTATCTTTTTCATTTTCGATACTGGTCACTATGTGAACCAGGGAATTGCGATACTAGTTTATAGTATCTGGCAGTTCTGTCTCGTGTCCTTTTATTCGGCTTATCGTAAAACAAAGAATGCTAACTGGGTTTTCTACTTAATGGTAGCATTGTCAATTTTGCCAATTACAATGGTGCGCTTCGGTGCCATTGGCGTTTTCAAGCCTGAGTTCACTCTGCTTGGTTTCTTAGGAATTTCTTATTTGACTTTTCGCTCAACAGGGATGATTATTGAGACGCGGGATGGTGCCATTAAAGAGTTTCAGCCAATCATGTTTTTGCGCTTCATGCTCTTTATGCCAACCCTGTCATCAGGTCCAATTGATCGTTACACGCGCTTTGCCGGCGATGCTGGTTCGGTGCCAGAGCGAACGGACTACATTGACATGCTGAGCTACGCAGTCAAGTCTTACTTCTTAGGCTTTGTCTACAAGTTCATCTTGTCTTATTATTTCGGTCAAATCGTCTATCCATTCTTTCAAAGTTTGGCAATGGGCGACAACCATCACGGCTTTTCCTGGTGGTTGATTGGTGTGGCCTATTCCTATGGTATGTATTTGTTCTTTGACTTTGCGGGTTATTCTCGCTTTGCCATAGCTACATCATATGTTATGGGGATTAAGTCACCAATAAACTTTAACCAACCTTACCGGGCCCATAACATCAAGGACTTTTGGAATCGTTGGCATATGTCGTTGTCATTTTGGTTCCGAGACTTCGTCTTCATGCGTTTCTCCTTCATGGTGATGCGTAAGAAGTGGATTAAGAGCCGGACGACTGTTTCAAATGTTGGCTATTTGGTCAACATGATGGTCATGGGTCTTTGGCATGGATTGACATGGTATTATATCGTTTATGCTTTGCTGCATGGAACGGGAATGATTGTCAACGACGCCTGGTTGCGCTTTAAAAAGAAGCATCGTGACCAAATCCCACATAACAAATTCACGGAATTGTTCGCCATCTTCTTGACCTTCAACTTCGTGATGTTAACATTCTTGGTATTCTGTGGATTCTTAGATAAGTTCTGGTTCCACCACTAATAGAGGAGAAATATAATGGACGTAAAAGCAGGCGTATTAGAAGTTTTGAACAACATCATTGGGGAAGACTTGTCTTCACAAATGGACGAAAACCTATTTGATTCAGGGTTGTTGGATTCAATGGCTACTGTTGAATTGTTGTTGGACCTGGAAAACAAGTTCGGTATTCAAGCACCCGTTTCAGAATTTAACCGTGAAGACTGGGACACAGCAAATAAGATTATTGCTAAAGTAGAATCATTGTTGGGATAAAACCTCATGACTAACAAGAAAAAATTGTGGCAGATCTTTGGCCCGGTGCTTGCAGCACTGGCACTTATCGGCCTGGTCTTTTTTCTGCCATTCCCGCTGAATCATTATAGTCAGCAGGACTTGAGAGAAGCTTCTGTTTCTTTCTCAAGCCAAATCGTTAAAGGGGAAGCGGTTAAAGACGCTGCCTTTAGTGACAAAAAAGTAAATTATATTCCTTTCTTTGGTTCATCAGAATTATCTCGTTTTGATTCTTTGCATCCATCTGTTTTGGCTGAAAAGTATAACCGTTCTTATCGACCATTTATGCTGGGTAAGGCGGGATCTGAATCAATGGTTCATTTCTTGAATATGCAAGAGATGCCCAAAGCCTTGGGTCATAAGAAGGCAGTCTTTGTGATTTCACCACAGTGGTTCACCAAGACCGGCTCAACGGATGCGTTCTCAATCTTCTATTCACCACTACAAGTGGTTGATTGGTTGTTGAACATGGACAAACCAAGCCAAACTGATCAATTTATGGCCCAGGCCGTGTTGAAGCAGTCTTTGGTGCGTGACAAGCCGATGTTTAACCGGCTGTTACACAGCGTAGAAGATGGTCAGGGTCCAAGTTCAGCTGATAAATCAGCCTTGCGCTTCCAGCATAAGATTTTGTCACGACAGGATGCCTTGTTCTCAAACTTTGAAACAAGCCATAACTACAAGAACCAAGTGATGAAGTATGCTAAGGACTTGCCTAACCAGTATCAAGAGCAAACTTTGAACCAAATTGGTTTTGAACAGGGTGAAAAGAACACCGGTTCAAACCGCTTTAGGATTAAGAACTCGTTCTATCGTACTCGTGTTTGGGCTGACCAGAAGATGCTCAAGGATGCTCAGGTCAACTATGACTACCGTCAATCAGTTGAATACGCATACTTTCAGGCGGTTTTGGAAAACTTTGCCAAGAACCATACTGATGTCGAATTCGTCATTACACCTGTTAATCAACGTTGGGCTGCTTACACTGGTTTGTCAGATAAGATGTACTACCAGGCGGTTGATAAGATTAAGTATCAGTTGCAAAGCCAAGGCTTTAACAACATTGCTGATTTGTCACGCCGTGGTGGGGAGGACTTCTTCATGCAGGATACCATTCACATTGGTTGGCGTGGTTGGCTGGCATTAGATCAGTATTTGAATCCATTCTTGTCTGGTAAGTACCAGGATAACGACTACAAGATCAACAACAACTTCTTGTCAAAGGAATGGCAGAACTTTAAGCCACAAGATCAAGAACTACAAACCTTTTCATAAAAAGTTAGAGGATTGACACATTCTGTGTTGATTCTCTTTTTTTTTGATAAAATGGAGGTATGATTATCGGAATCGGAAACGACATGGAGTCCATTAGCCGAATTGAAGGCGTATTGTCTAGACGACCAAACTTCTTGTCGACAATCTTAACGCCAGCTGAGCAAGAGGCGGTTCAAAAGCGGACGGGCAAGCATTACTTAGAGTTTGTTGCGGGTCGTTTTTCAGCCAAGGAAGCCTATGCCAAGGCATTGGGGACCGGGATTGGCCGCGATGTGTCTTGGCAGGATATTTCAATCCTTAATGCCAAATCAGGCCGACCAATTATGAAGGTTGTTGGACAAAAAAATCGAATTGAAGTTGCCATTACCCATAGTGGCGACTACGTTAGCACAGTTGTTACGATTGAAAGAGTTGGCTGGTTACAACGCCTCACGGCTCATTTTATTGGTAGAAAAGAGAAATAGACATGAATGATGATCCATTTTCTAGGCGAGGAGCGGCACTCTTCGTTTCAGCAGCAGCGCTGGTTCAAAATGCCAAAACAATTATGGCTCACGCAAAAGCCAAGCGCTTAATTGCCGTTATTAAGGCCAATGCCTATGGGCATGGTGCCAAATGGGCCGCGACAGTTTTGGCGAGTCAAGCAGACGTTCACGACTTTGCTGTGGCAACGGTCGATGAAGGACTTTCCGTCCGTCAGGTTTTACCGAAAAAAAGTGACCAGATTGTCCTCCTTGGCGTACAAAACGTTGATTTGGCACCAGTGATGGCGGAAAACTATCTCGCACCGGCTGTTGGCAACCTGGATTGGTTACTGGCTGCAAGAGACCTTTTACAAGCTAGCGAAAGGTCACTGCCACCTTTGCGAGTCCATCTGGCGATTGATACCGGCATGGGTCGAATGGGTGCCAAGACGAAGGCTGATTTGTCATCGATGTATCAGTTCGTCATGGGTGAGGATGCCTTTGAACTGGCGGGGGTTTTCACGCACTTTGCTACGGCAGATGACCAAAACCAGGCTTACTATGACCAGCAGAAGGCTGATTTCTTAGCACAGGTTACGGCCTTGGATATTGATTCCAAGTACTGGCATGTTGCGAACTCTGGTTCGGCACTCTTCCATTTTGATGAAATTCCAACCGAAACGATTCGCGTTGGTTCGGCCCTTTATGGTTATAATCCGGCCTATCCAGCCAAGAAAACTGACCTGCCATTGCAACCGGTAGCGACCTTTAAAGCTAAAATTTGGGGTGTTCATCAGCTGTTGGCTGGTGAGGCAGTTTCCTACGGAGCAACCTATGTAGCACAAGAAGACCAGTGGGTTGGAACAGTGCCGATTGGCTATGCCGACGGTTATCATCGAACGCTTGCGGGTATGACCGTTTTGGTCAACGGTCATAAAGAGCGAGTCCTTGGCCGGGTCACAATGGATCAAATTATTGTTTCATTGAGTAAGCCTGTTCCAATCAATACGGATGTGATTCTATTTGGTCAAGATGGCCAAGGAAAAATCAGTATTGAGGAACTGGCTGAATATGGTCAAAGTATCCCGCATGAAGTGCTCACTGGAATCGGGTCACGAATTCCACGTATCATTGAAGATGAACAAGCGTAACAATGAGTATATGAAGTGACAAAATAGGGCAAATTGCCCATACATAAGAGGATAGACATGACAGCAGATTATGAAAACGTTCGCCGTGGCGATGTTTTTTATGCCGATTTAAAACAGGGTATTGGCTCCGAACAGTCCGGCTTACGCCCAGTTTTAGTGGTACAAAATGATATGGGCAACATGAACGCCCCAACCACGATTGTGGTTGCCATTACTTCCAAGATGGCTAAGCCCAAGTTGCCGACACATATTTCACTACCGGCGGCAATTAGCGGTATTAAACGGGATTCCATTATTTTAGCCGAACAAATCAGAACCATCGATAAGCACCGTTTGCGCGACCGCATTGCCCACATTGACCAGCAAGATGGTTTGATGAAGGCGGTGGCAAAGGCCTTGAAAATTAGTATTGGCTTGGCCTAAAATTTTTTAGATGATTGCCTTTTAGCAGGCGTCAACCACCGTTAGCAATGATTATCGCTTGTTAGCCTGATTAACGTGGGCATCATCTTCGCTAGACCATGGTAAAGGCCTTTTAATATGACCTTAATCTGTTGTTGCTAAAGTAATATTACTGATAAGACATTTTAACGGGCACTGACTGCCCCAAAGGAGAAGGACTATGGCCAAAGCGATTAAAATCTTGTTAATTGAAGATGATAAGAATCTGGCCGATAATATTGTCGGCTTTTTGGAAGACTTTGCCGATGTCACAGCGGTGACGGATGGCCAAGATGGTGAATATGAAGGAAAAGAAGTTCCTTACGATTTAATTATTTCTGATTTGATGTTGCCGGGTGAAAATGGCCTGGAAATCATCAAGAACCTACGGGATGACAAAGTGGATACCCCTGTTCTGATTTTAACGGCGAAGGCATCTTTGGACGATAAAATTGAAGGCTTCAACGTTGGGGCCGATGACTATTTGACCAAGCCTTTCCACCGGGAAGAATTATTGGTTCGAGTAAAGGCGCTCTTGCGTCGAACGGGTGTCTATTCCGAAGATAACACGATTACGGTCGGTGAACTAACGATTAACTTAGAAAATCGTGGTGTCCAGGTTCACGGTCAAAGTGTTAAATTAGTTGGGAAGGAATTCGATATTTTGACCTATTTGGGTCAAAACAAGAATATCATCGTGACCCGTGACCAAATTTTTGATCGTGTTTGGGGAATCGATTCTGATACCACGATTAATGTGGTCAATATTTATTTGAATAATCTGCGCCGAAAACTTGAGGCAGTTGGCCAGGGAGGGCTAATTAAGACGCTCCGTAACATTGGTTTTATACTCGAGGTACCGGATGCCAAGACTGATTAATCGCAAACAACAAATTGATAATTTCTCAACGTTGGCCTTGGGTCTAATGGTCATTTTTGGCTTTTTGGCCGGGGTCATTTTTTGGGTTTATACCTTCACGATTTACGATAGCTCTGACAAGGTCATTAACCAGTATGTGGAATACTATCAACGGAATAATTGGTTGGATGAAGGCGTCTCTGCTAAGCAAAAGATGCTGACGGCTGACTCTATGCGTCATATGCCAGAAGATTTTCGTGGAAACTTCTTGTACTATGATGACAAGGGGAAGGAAATTGAAAATCAGACAAATAATAATGGTTCCAAAAATGTCTTAACGAGGCGTTTTGGTCTGAAGTTTGATACCGGTGATTTGAACTTAGCACCCAGGACAGTTCACGTTAATAAGACATATCTGCGAATTCAAGCCGTTAAATTCAAGCCGAACACGGTCTTAGTACCAGATGGCCAAGGTTTGAAATCGGCTACCTATGGTTACGTCTTTGTTGATGTCACGGATACTGTGTTGAATTTGAAAAAATTCCAGGACGTGATGGTTTGGTCCTTTGTTTCGGCCTTTATCTTTGCCTTGTTCTTTGCCTTCTTTATTGCACGACAAAGTATGAAGCCAATCTTAAAGGCCTGGGATCAGCAACAAGACTTCGTTAATAACGCTGCCCACGAATTGCGGACACCGATGTCGGTTATTCAAGGGAAGCTGGAAACGATGCTGACCAAGCCGGATAATACAATTCGTCAGCAGTCCGAAGCCATTATCCTGTCGCTATCGGAAGTCAGACGGTTAAATTCCTTAACCAATAATATGTTAACCTTGGCGAAAACCGGGTCAAACATGACCAAGATTGAAAGGGAAAAAACTGATGTCGGGCAGTTCTTGAAGCAAATTTTGTCCCCCTACGTTGAAATGGGGGAAATTTCCGACAAAAAGGTGGTTATCCACAATGCTGTTCGTCAGGAAGTCGAAATTGATCAAAAACGGATTCACCAATTATTGGTACTGTTAATGGATAACGCACTCAAGTATTCGGACGATGGTGCTACCGTGACAGTTTCGGCTGCGATTGAGAAAAAACGTTTAGCACTTTCGGTTGCCGACACTGGCCGGGGCATTTCAGCTGATGCGAAAAAGCATATTTTTGACCGCTTTTACCGCGAGGATAAAACTGGAAACCGGGAAACTGGTGGTACTGGTTTGGGTCTTTCCATTGCAGAATGGATAGTTGCTGCCCATAATGGTAAGATAACCGTAAGCGATAATGAACCAAAGGGAACAATTTTTAAGGTGACCCTTCCACTTTAAGTGTGGTGTAAAAATCAGAAAATATTGAAAGGAAAGTTGCTGGATGATTCGTAAAAGAGTACACGCTTTTACTACTATGATAGTGGCTGCCTTTGTAATCGGAGCATTGCTGGTGTGGTTTAGTTCCTCACCAGGATCTTGGTATCAAAGTCAGTTGGCACAAGCCACCCATACAAATGCTGCCGGGACGGCAACGGTGGCCAAAACTGCCTATACAAGCAATGATCAGGCAACTAGTGCGTACAACAAAGTTAAAGATGCCGTCGTGACGGTGCAGAATTTACAAAAATCAGCTTCACTAAGCGATGGTGCATCAGCCTTTGATGACCAAACAAAGGATAAGCAGCAGACCGATTATGAGACAGCAGCCCAGGGATCAGGCGTTGTTGTTAAGATTGGAAAGGATACTGCTGATATCGTGACGAATAACCACGTGATTGAAGGTTCAGCAGCCATCCAGGTCGTTGATGCTAACGGTCAAAAGGCCGAAGCAACTGTTATTAAAACAGATACGGCCAAGGATTTAGCCTTGATTCGCGTGAAGTCAACCGCCTTTAAGCAGGTTGCTAAGCTAGCGGATAGCTCGTCTTTGAAGTCCGGTCAACAGGTGCTGGCTCTTGGATCGCCATTGGGAGCAGCCTATGCCTCAACGATGACGAAGGGTATTATTTCGTCACCAAACCGGATGCTAGCAATTTCACAGACCAATAATCAAAACGTCCAAGTTATCCAAACAGATGCGGCCATTAACCCTGGTAATTCAGGTGGGGCCTTAATTAATTTGGATGGGGAGGTCGTCGGCATTAGTTCAGCCAAGATTTCGGCTGGTGCTGCTGATACCAATATTGAAGGAATGGGCTTTGCTATTCCAGCTAATACGGTGGCTGCTTTTATTAAATAAAAACTGCTCCATACTAGTTAGTACTGAGCAGTTAAAAATGATTAAAAAGAAAACCAAGCCTTTTGGCTTGGTTTTTTGTTAGAATGAAGTTGACTTATTGAAGGGTTCCTTCATACCAGTCAGTTACTTGCTTTGGTGTTAGGCGTTCTCCGTGACCAATTTGGTCAACCTTCTTGCCATCAACAAAGAGGACAAAAGAAGGAATACCTCGTAAACCATAGCTTGTTGCTAGGTCCAAGTTGTCATCGCGGTCGGCGTCAATCCAACCAGCTGTCTTAGAAACTTCATCCTTGATTCCTTGAACGAAAGGTTTGATGACCTTGCAATCACCACACCAGTCGGCAGATAAGAACATTAGCTGCCGGCCGGGTTGGTCAATAAAGGTTTGAATTTCTTCGTTTGTGTGTTTTTCAGGTTGGTACATGGGATTGACCTCCGTTATTTTTCATCTATTATAGCATGAAAATCAGGATTAAGAAAATTGGCCTAGTTGTAATCGTGTCGTTATTTGAAAGCAAAATAAGGAAAACTAATGCAGTCAGTAACTGATTTTTACCAAGACCATCGAGGACCGGTGATTTCACAGGAATTAACCATCAAAAATGGCTTGAAAAGTGCCTGTGCCCGAAATCAGGCACAGTATTTTAGCCTGGCCAACCAAGGCCAAACGGATCACGATTGGCAGACCCTTTTGAAGACAGCAACGAAAGTTCAGCTGACAACGAAAAAACCGGTGATGGTTCACGTTCGGGCTAAAGATGTTCAGCCCGACCAAGTGAAATCAACTTTTCACCACCTGTTGGACCTGGAATTAAACAATTTTCTGCTGGTGACTGGGGATAAGCTGGCAGATAGCAATGGGTTTTCATCAGCTCAAGAGTTGCTAGTGGCCACTGGCCAAACCGGGTTAGCGAAGCTAAGCTTGGCGACAACTTTAGACGTCAACCAGGTTGCTAACCACGGTGTTGCCTGGGTGGTTAACCAGGCTTTGGCTAAGGACAGGGCTGGGGCGAAAGTTTTGATTAGCCAAATCTTCTTTGACGTGGATAACTTTTTGGCGGTTCAAGAGGGTTTGAAGATGGCCGGATCGGATTTGATCTTAGTGGCGGGTATCCTTCATTATCCCAGCCAAAATCAGCTTGACTGGGTTCAACGAGTCTTACGTCTGACTGTCCCTGATGATTGGCGAAAAAATCCTGATTTGGCCAGCGCCCGTTTAGTTGCAGATTTAACTGACGGCCAGGCGGCAGGGATTCACTATTTTGCTAATTTTTAAGTGCTTAGGAGGGCTCTTTTGGACGCAGAAGGGTTGAATCGTGGAAAAAAAGATGATGAATGGCTATTTTTCTTCTTCATTCCAAGGTACAATGGTTTGATTACAACGATTTGGAGACAACCATGTTTAGAAACGTGAAGCGGTTTGTAATTGGTAAACCGTTGAAAACATTAGAAGCGTCCGACCAGGCTTTGTCAAAGTCCAAGGCCTTGGCCCTTCTATCATCTGACGCCCTTTCATCCGTTGCTTATGGGACGGAATCGATTACAGCGGTTTTGCTAGCGGGTGGTGCAGTGGCCCTTTGGCTGCAATTGCCGATTGCGCTCTTAATCTTGCTACTCTTAGCGGCCATTGTTTTGTCTTACCGGCAAATTATCCATGCCTATCCGAACGGTGGTGGTGCTTATACGGTTGCTAGTAAGAATTGGGGCCCCAAGGTTGGCCTCGTAGCTGGTGGCTCATTGTTAGTTGACTATATGTTAACGGTTGCGGTGTCGGCATCGGCTGCTGCTGATGCGATGACAGCCGCTATCCCGAGTTTGCTGCCTTTTGCTGTTCCGCTTTCGTTGGTGATTATCCTGATTTTAACTGCTTTAAACCTTCGTGGTTTGCGTGAATCGGCTAACTTTTTGATGATTCCGGTCTACTTCTTTATCGTCATTATGGCGGCGACGGTTGGTTATGGTCTCTTTCAGGCCGCAACCGGGGCGATTGCCTACCATGCTGCCGCAAAAATCGGCACTGATTTTTCGGCTTTATCGCTCATCTTCTTTTTGCGTGCCTTTTCATCCGGTTCATCTTCACTAACAGGGGTGGAAGCCATCTCAAATGCGGTGCCAAACTTTAAGGCACCCAAGGAAAAACACGCGGCTGCCACTTTGACGATGATGGCCTTAATCTTGGCTAGTTTCTTTTTGGGCATTACTTTTTTGTCTTACTGGTATGGCATTGTGCCAAACAGCCATTCGACGGTTTTGTCGCAAATTGCCGACATTACCTATGGCGGTCATGGTCTAGGCTTTTATTTGGTTCAATTAGCCACAACGCTGATTTTAGCAGTGGCGGCCAATACTGGCTTTTCGGCTTTCCCCGTCTTGGCTGTGAACTTAGCCAAGGATAAGTACCTGCCACACCTCTTTATGGACCAGGGTGACCGGTTGGGCTATTCAAATGGTATTTTGTCGTTGTCCTTTGGGGCCATGATTTTGACCGTGATTTTTCATGGATCGACCGACGCCTTGATTCCGCTGTATGCAGTTGGGGTTTTCGTACCTTTTACGCTGTCTCAGTCGGGGATGATTATCCATTGGTGGCGGTTGAAGCCAAATTTTTGGTGGGGGAAGGCGGCTATTAATTTCCTTGGTGCCTTTATGTCGGCTGCCTTGGTCATCGTCTTATTTGCGACCCGATTAACCCATGTTTGGCCGTACTTGATTATCATGCCAGCGGTCTTGACCGTATTCTTTAAAATTAGGAAGCACTACGATGCGGTTTCCAAGCAATTACGTTTACAGTATCTCGACCAAAAGGAACAAAAGCACCTAGAATATGCTGGCTCGACAGCAATTGTCCTTGTTTCCAACTTAACGCAGGTAACGGCTGAGGCCATCGACTATGCGCAATCCGTTGCGACCAAGGTAGTGGCCATGCACGTTTCCTTTGATATTAATCCTGCCAAGGAAGAAAAAATTGCTAAGCAGTTTGCGGCTAATTTCCCAGACGTCCGTTATGTCGATGTGCATTCTTCTTACCGGTCAATCGTCAAGCCAGTGGTTGGCTTTGTGACCAAGGTTTCGCATCAATCTGAAAAGATTAATCATTCGGTAACGGTCATTATTCCACAGTTCGTACCGAAGAAGCCTTGGCAAAATATTTTGCATAATCAGTCTTCACTGCGGTTGCGAGCAGCCTTATCGGCCATGGATAATATCTCGATTTCGACCTATTATTATCATCTTTCAGAATAAAAATCAGCTAGTCAATCATCGCGATGATTGGTGAAAAAAGCCTCCAAATTTTTGGAGGCTTTTGTATTGCTGATTTTTAGAAAGTTTCGGTAGGGACTTGATTTAACTTGGCTTGCCAATTAATGTCTGGATACTTACGAGACAAGGCTGTTGCCAAGACACGCTTGGCCAGGTTACCATTACGGGTGAAGATTGGGCCGTGGAAGTAAGAACCGTAAACGTTGTGATAAATCACGCCCTCGGTCTTGTCCATGCCATTATTGCCTTGGCCGGTGGTGACGGTTCCCAAGGCCTTCTCACCCTTGCCCAAGAATGTCCGACCCTGGTGGTTTTCAAAGCCGTGGTATTCTTCGCCGGTTTCGTTATTTTTGATGACGATATTACCAGTTAGTCGGCTACCATTGAGGGTTTTAACCTGGTCATCAGTCATATTAGTGGTGTAGTGGTCCATGACCCCGATACCATCGACTTTGGTCCCATCGGCCATTTCCATATAATGACCTAGGAGCTGGAAACCACCGCAGACGGCTAAAAGTGGACCATCGTTTTCGATGTATTCTTTTAGGCCATCAGCCTTGGCTTTCAAATCGTTAGCCACGATAGTTTCTTCGTAGTCCTGGCCTCCGCCAAAGAGGACAAAGTCGTAAGCTTTGGGATCGAAGTCCTCATTGAGCGAAACGAGGCGGTCGTCAACGTCGACGCCAATTTGCTTGGCATAGTAACGCAGGGCAATGATGTTACCGTAGTCACCATAGGTGTTCATTAAATCACCGTAGAGGTGGGCTAGTTCGAGTGTGTAGTCAGCCATTAATATTCCTCCTGAATGTAACCATGGTTTTTTAAGACGGCTCGAATTTGGAGCATCGCCGTGTAAGTAGCGGCCAGATAAATCTTTTTAGTTGGTGCCTGGTCGATTGCTTTTAGGATATCTTCCGTCTTTTGGTAGGTGCCATCGAGGTCAAAACCGGCCATCTTCAAGCGGACAGTGATGTCCTTGTAGCGTTCACCGCCGGTTGATAAGGAGGCTAATCTTGAGTCATGGAGGCGTTCGAATTCAGCGTCCCAAATCCAAGAAGTATCAATTCCATCCGCATAATTGGCATTGAGCAACGTAATTAAAGTGAAGGGATCTTTTTCCGTTTCCATCATATCGATAACGGAGTTTGTCCCAACGGGATTTTTGATGAGCAAAATCGTGACATCCTTGCCATCGACATTAAGTGATTCCTGGCGACCGAAAACCTGCTTATCTTCTTCAAAGGCCTTCTTAATATCTGCAGGGCTGACATCAAAGGTCCGGCCAACAGCATAGGCTGCCAATGCATTGTAGATGTTGTAGAGGCCACCAATGGCAATCTTGTAAGATATGCCATCGAGGTCAAAGGCAGAAGACTTTGGTGTTAACTCGTTTAATGCCGTTACAGCATAGTCGAGTTTGGGACGCTTGAAACCGTCGGTTGTTGAAAAATAGCGGCCGAGGTTCGCGTAAGTAATGAAGTCATAGTGGAGGACGGAGTTGTCCGTTGGGGAAAGGATGCCATCCGTATTTGTTGGTGCTTTCAAGTCTTTAAAATCAGCTTCCTTGACGTTGTCAAAGCCATAATAAATCCGCTGATTTGAGTAAGAACCGCGAGCAAAGATGGGCGAATCAGCGTTGGTAATCACCGTTGCGTTTGGTGCCTGGTTAATGCCGGCGATAATCTTATCGTAAGTGGAATAAATTTCACCGTAGCGGTCGAGTTGGTCGCGGAAGAGGTTGGTGAGAACAAAGTATTTTGGTTCAATGGCCTTTGCCAAAGACAAAACATTGGCTTCATCAACCTCCAAGACCGCAACCGGTTTTTTCCCATTGGGTGATGGCTTCACCTTTGTTGTTAGAAGCGTACCAACAATTCCCTGGACCATGTTGGAACCAGATGGGTTGGTCACTACTGTGTAACCGCCGGCCCGTAAAACCCGGGTAATCAAAGCGGTTGTCAACGTTTTTCCATTTGTCCCCGTGACAATGACTAGGTCAAATTCTTTTTCAATGGTCTGTAAAACTTCTGGATCAATCTTAACGGCTAGCTTGCCGGGCAAAGAAGTGCCACCGCGCTTTAAGATGTTGCGGAGCAAAAAATGACTACTTTTGGCCGTAAATTTGGCTAACTGACTTTTTACTGACATAAAAAAGTCCCCCTTTTTCTAAACTCTTATTTTACCATGCACCTGGCGAATTTTCCCTAAAATGGTCTAGGCAGTCGAGTTATGATTAAAAAATTGCTATAATAGATTGATAGAATAGATGGAACAAGTGAGGCGAAAACGTGGCACAACTGTACTTTGAATATGGGGCGATGGGCTCTGGCAAATCAATTGAAATTTTGAAAGTCGCTCATAATTATGAATCTCAAGACAAAGAGGTCTTGTTGCTAACGCCCTTAGTGGATGACCGCGATGGGATTGGCGTGATTGCCTCACGAATTGGGTTAAAGCGACCAGCGACGGTTGTGGCCGAGGATGAAAATCTCTATAAAATGATTAGGGCCCGCAAGAACGATAAATTAGCGGCTGTCTTGGTTGATGAGGCGCAATTTTTAAGGGCGAATCAGGTCGATCAATTGGCCTACGTAGTCGATGATTTAAACTTGCCTGTGATGGCCTTTGGCCTCAAGCAGGATGCCTTTAACCACCTGTTTGAAGGGTCACGTCGCTTGTTGGAGACTGCCGATAAGCTTGAAGAGATGAAAACGATTTGCTCGTTTTGTGGTAAAAAGGCAACGACCCAACTGCGAATTGCCAATGGCCAACCGCAGTATTCTGGTAACCAGGTGCAAATCGGGGGGGATGAGTCTTACTTGCCAACCTGCCGCAAACATTGGTACCACCCAATTTTAGAAATGATTCCAAATAATTAAGGAGACACGATGGATCCGATATTTTCACAATTACAAGCGGTCGTGGACCATTACGATGAATTGAATCAAATGCTAGCCGATCCCGAAGTCATGAGCGATTCAAAGAATTACATGGCGCTGTCAAAAGAAGCGGGTGGCATTCGCGAAACGGTTGAAACATTCAAGCGCTACCAACAGGTCGTCAACGACTTGCTTGAGGCCGAAGAACTCTTAGGGGATGCTGAAATGGGTGAATTAGCCAAGGAAGATCTGGCGACACTCAAACCTGAAAAGGCCGAACTAGAGGAAAAGCTAAAGGTCTTGATGTTGCCCACTGACCCCAACGATGATAAAAACATCATTATGGAAATTCGTGGTGCTGCGGGTGGGGATGAGTCGTCCTTGTTTGCGGCTGATTTGCTAGGAATGTACCGCCGTTACGCCGAAAATCAGGGCTGGTCATTGCAGATTGTTGATGAAACGACAACTGAAGTTGGTGGCTATAAGGAAGTCGTGGCGATGATTGTTGGTAACAACGTTTATTCAAAGTTGAAATTTGAATCGGGTGCCCACCGTGTGCAACGAGTGCCATCAACGGAAACACAAGGCCGAATCCACACCTCAACTGCTACGGTCGGTGTGATGCCAGAGTTCGAAGAAGTCGATGCAGAAGGATTAATTGATCCAAAAGATGTCCGTGAGGATGTTTACCGGTCATCTGGTGCCGGTGGTCAGCACGTTAACAAGACGTCTTCAGCGATTCGCTTGACCCACGAACCAACAGGGATTACGGTGGCCATGCAAGACGAACGGTCCCAGCAACAAAACCGAGCCCGGGCCTGGAAAATTTTGAACGCCCGTGTTTACGACCACTTTGCCCAGGAAAACGAGGCGGAGTATGCCGAACAGCGGAAAACTGCTGTCGGATCTGGGGCTCGTTCCGAACGAATTCGAACTTATAACTACCCACAAAACCGGGTGACAGACCACCGCATTGGCTTGACTTTGAATAAGTTGGACCGGATTATTGCCGGTGACTTAGATGAAATCATTGATGCTTTGGTCTTAGCCGAACAAACAGCTAAGCTGGCGGAGTTAAATCAGCAATAATGACACAAGAAAAAACTGACTGGCAACAGACACATCGCCCAAATCAGGCAGGCTCCGAAAAAACGGTTCAGATTTCACTTTTAGAAGCGCGCAAGTGGGCGCTCAAGGAACTGGCGGCGGCCGGTTTGGATGCAGACGAGGCGAGTGATAACGTTGACTTTCTTTTAACAGGCGCTTTGAAAGTGAACTACGGGATGCTACGGGCCAACCTAACCCGGCAAATGCACTCCTGGTTAACCAAGCGCTGGCCAACATGGATTGCCCAGTTGCTCAAGGGCGTTCCTGCCCAGTATGTTCTCGGGCAGGCACCCTTTTATGGTCGCGAGTTCGTGGTTGATGACCGGGTCTTGATTCCCCGTCCAGAAACGGAACTATTGGTTGACTGGGTTTTGAGCGATTTGAAGGCTAAGGGTGAGCAGGCCCCGACCATTTTAGACGTTGGGACAGGGTCTGGCGCGATTATCTTGACGTTGGCTCAGGAGTTACCAGACGTTCGAGGAATTGGCCTTGATATTTCGTTGGATGCTTTGGCAGTGGCCAAGAAAAACCGCCACCAATTCGAATTGGCGAATCGCGTTGGCTTGATGCATTCCGACCTTTTTACAGCGGTGGCCGACCAACGCTTTGACGTTATCGTTTCTAACCCGCCTTATATCCGACCGGATGGACAGGAAGAAATGGATAAATCAGTGGTGGCCTTCGAGCCTGATTTGGCCTTGTACGCCCCAAATGGTGGCAAAGCCCTCTATGAACGAATGGCGCATGGCTTAGAAAAACAGCTGACGCCAGGCGGGGTAGCCTACTTTGAAATCGGCTATGATCAAGGCGAAGCGTTAACTAAGGTCTTCCAAGACCAATTACCAACAGCAACAGTGACATTGAAGCAGGATTTAGCCGGTCTTGACCGGATGATCCGGGTACAGTTAAAAAAATGAAAACGAAAGAATTACAAAACAATAGTACAGATATCACAGAGGCAGCAGCGCTGATTCAGGCGGGAGAGGTGGTTGCCTTTCCAACTGAAACAGTTTATGGTTTGGGCGCGGATGCTACCAACGACGAAGCCGTCCAAGCTGTCTTTACAGCAAAGGGTCGGCCAGCCGATAATCCGTTGATTATGACGGTTGGGGATGCGAGCCAATTGTCCGCTTACGTTGAGGTTTCTCACCAAGCAAGACAGTTGATGAACACGTTTTGGCCGGGTTCGTTGACCATTATTTTACCGATTAAGGAAAATGCAGTTTCGATGCTGGTGACGGGTGGCCTCCAAACGGCGGCCGTTCGCATGCCGGATAACCAAGCAACGCGGGCAATGATCCGCCAGGCGGGGACCCCAATTGTTGGTCCATCTGCCAACCTTTCTGGCAAGCCATCACCAACGACGGCCGCACACGTTCATCATGATATGGATGGGAAGATTGCTGCTGTTTTGGATGATGGTCCAACCCAAGTGGGCTTGGAATCAACAGTCATCGATTTAACGGCGGCCGAGCCCACCATTTTGCGTACGGGAGCCGTTAGCCAAAAGATGTTAACAGTGGTCTTGGGCAAGCAAGTCATCGATGGAACTAGTCAAAAGTCCTTGGCGGCCGATGAAACACCAAAGGCTCCGGGGATGAAGTACCGGCATTATGCACCAGATAAGCCAGTGATTGTCTTTGATCCATTGGATTTCAATGACCTCAAGGAAAGCCTGGTAGAGGGCGACGCTGTCTTGGCTTCAGAGGAGCTGTTGGCAGAATTACCAAAAACCGTGCCATCGTGGTCTCTAGGAGCTGATTTGGCCAGTGCGAGTGAAAACCTCTTTGCTGGGTTGCGCTACTTTGATGACAAAGGTACAGTTAATAAAATTTATGCCCAGGTGATGCCGGACATCAATTTGGGTAAGGCATATAACAATCGGTTAGGCAAAGCTAGTGGTGGCCAGCGATTTGCTCTGTAATAAAAGAGATTTACCTTGCTATTTTGTAAGCGCTTTGATAAACTAAAACTGAATAAAAGACTTTTCCAAAAAGGAGAATATTATGGCAGAAACGCAAGAGTTCAACATCATTTCAGAGACAGGGATTCATGCCCGTCCAGCTACTTTATTAGTACAGGCAGCTTCAAAGTTTGTTTCAGAAGTTACCTTGTCATACCAAGGCAAGGAAGTTAATTTGAAGTCAATCATGGGTGTGATGTCACTCGGTGTTGGCCATGGTGCAGACGTGACTATCAAGGCTGATGGTGACGATGCAAAGGATGCCTTGGCAGCAGTGGCAAAGGTCATGAAGGATGAGGGCTTGGTTAAGTAACCAAAGCTGATTTTAGATTATTTTCGACGAAAGGTCGCACTTTGGCGGCTTTTTTTTATTTGAATTAAGAATGATTTTTAGTAAAATGAAGAAAAGTATCGATGTTAATTGGCGTCGATGACACGGGAGGGCTTTCATGAATATTCTGGTGATTGATACAAGTAACCAACCACTGCTCGTCGGCTTAGGCCAAGACGGCCAATTACTCGACACATTCCAAACGGATAAACCAAAAAATCATTCAATTGATCTTTTGCCAGCGATTAAGTCGCTTCTGGCGGCTCAAGAGTTAACGGTACAAGATATTGATCAAATTGCTGTTGCCAAGGGACCGGGATCCTTCACCGGCCTACGAATTGGACTGACTGTCGGCAAGGTTTTAGCGGACACGTTAAATAAGCCGCTCTTGGCGATTTCGTCTTTGCAAAGTTTGGCCAAGCAAGTGCAATTGAAGCAGCAATCTGGCATTCTTGCAGCTGAGGATTCAACGGTGCAAAATCCTCATCCGGGTAAGCTAACCAAGGACACGGTTGTGTTGGCTCTCTTTGATGCGCGCAATCAAAATGTTTTCGCTGGTGCTTATTTGGGCGATACAGTTGTGTTAGAAGATGGCCATTATCCATTAGAAGAGGTCTTGGACCTCGTCAGCCAGGTGGCCGAGCCGGTAGTTGTGGTTGGGGATGGTTTACATTTCCAAGATACAATTGAAGAAGCCTTATCAAATCAGCCCCTCACAATTTTGGACCATGACCAGTCATTACCAACGGGGACTGGGCTGTTGGCCTTGGCGCAAACGGCTACCCCCGTGGAAAATATCGATGACTTGACGCCATCGTACTTAAGAAAAACCCAGGCGGAATTAAACTGGGAACAAAATCATCAAGACGACGGGCAGGACAAACCCTATGTTTTTAAAGTTTAAGAAAAGATTGAAAGCGCGGCCGGTCGCCCAGACCTTGGTCGATTTTCCTGGTGAGACTTTTGAAGCAGCTGGGGAAGAATTATTATTACGAGTAGCAACTGTTTCTGATATTCCCGGACTTGTCGCGATTCAAGAGGCAGTCTACAATGGCTATGCCCCTTGGGTTTCGCGCGATTTCTACCATGAATTAACCCAAGAAAAGGATCGATTATACTTGGTCGCTTTGAGAAAGGACCAGGTCATTGCCTTTATTGCTCTGGTCAAGCGTGATTTGGTTTCTGATTTACATATTGCCAATATCGCCGTATTGCCGGTTTGGCAGGGACAACAGGTTGGCTCGTATTTGATTAACACGGCGAAGGCAGTTGCGCGTGAAATCGGCTTAAAGGAGCTTTCCTTGGAAGCAAGACGGTCAAATACTGGTGCCTTGGCACTCTACGACCGTCATGGTTTTACGGTTGTGGATGTTTTGGAACATTACTATATTGATAACCAGGAAGATGCAATTTCAATGGTGCTCGACCTTGAACATTAAAACAGCAATAATCGATGATAGTCTAAGAATCCACCAAATCGCTTTGGCGGCTTTTTCAAGGGACCAGGTGCCAAAGCGGTTGATTGATGAGCAATTGGCCGCTGGGCAGGTGACCTATTTATTAGCAGAAACCGATGCACAGGCGCCCGCCAAAGCTGATTTATTAGATGAAGGGACCGTCGAAGGCACCCAAGTTGTCGGCTTTTTATCTTACCGTGCCATCTTGGATGAGGTGGACCTCTCTTTTTTGGCCGTTGATCCGGCTTTCCAGGGGCAGGGAATCGCTCGCGAATTAATGCAGGCTTTCTGTGAGCAAAATAACGAGCGAAAGGCCTATTTGGAAGTTGCTGAAAACAATGTTTCTGCCCGGCGGCTGTATGAAAAATTTGGCTTTGAAATTTATGCCCGTCGTGATGGTTATTACCATGATGGCCAAACAGCCATCCTAATGGAGAAGAATTTATGACAACTTTAATTGCCTTTGAATCAAGTGCTGACGAGACCTCAGTGGCCGTTGTCAAGGACGGCAAGACCGTCTTGAGCAATGCGGTGGCGACTCAGATTAATTCGCACCAACGTTTTGGTGGCATCGTGCCGGAGGTTGCTTCCCGCCACCACCTAGAATGGATTACGAAGACCTTAGACATCGCCTTAGCGGATGCAAAGGTTCAACCAGAAGACCTCGACGGTGTCGCCGTGACCTACGGCCCAGGATTGGTTGGCTCCTTGTTAGTTGGCTTGATGGGGGCGAAAACCTTTGCAATGGCCCATGACCTGCCGCTGATTCCGGTCAACCACTTGGCTGGTCACATTGCTGCCGCTAATTTTAACCAGCCAATTGTCTTTCCGGCTTTGGCATTGATGGTTTCCGGTGGCCATACGGAATTGGTCTTGATGGAAGAACCCAATGATTTTCATATTCTGGGTGAGACCTTTGACGATGCGGCCGGTGAATCCTATGATAAAGTTGGTCGGTTGCTGAATTTGCCATATCCTGCTGGGAAGGCAATTGATGAATTGGCTCATAAGGGGCAGGTCACCATCGATTTTCCGCAGGCGATGGCCAAAGAGGCAGGTTATGACTTTTCATTTTCCGGTTTAAAATCAGCGGTCATCAACCAAGTTCATAACGCCGAGCAACGTGGTGAAACGATCAAGGAAGAGGACCTTGCGGCTTCTTTCCAGGCTGCGGTGATTAAGGCACTGGTTGGTCGCACAAAACGGGCCTTGACTGATTTTCCAGTGAAGTCGCTGGTTCTAGCTGGTGGCGTCGCTGCTAACAGCGGATTGCGTGCTGCGTTAACTGATTTAATGGCTGATTTTCCTGCCGTTGACTTTATCCCAGTACCCAAGCAGTATACTGGCGATAATGCAGCCATGATTGGCGCAGCGGGCTATTGGAACTACCAAGACAAGATTTTTTCTGATCTTGATTTGAACACAAATCCTGGCCTTGATTTTCCATTAGCAGACCTCAACCAGCAGGATAATGAATAAAAATATTTGTGAAAAATGAGCGAATAGATAGGAAAAACCACAATCTATGCTATAATAAATATAATTTAGTTCACAAAGTGAAATGGAGACGCCATGGACGAGCAAGCAAAGATTCCACGAGCAACCGCCAAGCGGTTGCCCATCTACTACCGTTATTTAACGTTTTTAAATGATGCCGGCACCAACCGGATTTCTTCTGCTGAATTGGCTGAAGCAACCAAGTTTGATGCGGCAACAATTCGCCGTGATTTTTCATATTTTGGTGCTTTAGGCAAACGTGGCTATGGTTACGACGTTGAGGCCTTGTTAGAATTTTTTGCCAAGGTTTTGGACCAAAATTCATTGATTAACGTGGCTTTGATTGGGGTTGGCCATTTGGGCCAGGCTCTTTTGAACTTCAACTTCCACCAATCGTCAAACATGCGGATTGCCGCTGCCTTTGATATTAATGAAAACCGGGGCAAGATTTTGTCTGGGGTACCAATTTACGACATGAATGAATTGGAAGAGCAAATCAAAGCCCAACGGATTAACATCGCCATCTTGACGGTACCACAAGGTGTTGCCCAGGAAATTACGGACACCTTGGTAGCCGCTGGGGTCAAGGGGATTATGAATTTCACGCCGTTGCGGGTTTCCGTACCAAAGGGTGTTCGGGTTCAAAACGTTGATTTGACTAACGAACTCCAAACGTTGGTTTATTTTATTCAGAACTACGCCTCAATTACGACGGGAAAGTAAGGATATGACGGTCTTAGATTTAACACAGCCAAGTCAGGTACAAAGATACCAAGACTTTGTTAGGACAGCGGCTAAAGGCCAAGTGACCCAGGACCCACTCTGGGGTGATTTGAAGGCTAATTGGGGCCACTTATACCTCTATCATGAAAATCAGGATGGCGACATTGATGCCGCAATGGCGGTCTTGACTGTTGAAGCCGTACCTGGAAAATTGTTGGCATATTGCCCAAAGGGACCTGTTGCTGACGTGACCAACGTTGGCTTGGTTAAGGAATTGGTTCAAGAAGCGTTGGCTAATTTGCCAGAAAACGTCTTTTTGGTTCGAATGGATCCGGAAGTGCTCTACAACCAAGACTTGGATCAGGCTTACCAAGATGCTGGCTTTGTGACCCGGAATGTTAAAGTCGAGAATATGCATGGCAACATTCAACCACGTAAAAACGTGATTTTGTTCTATGATGGTCGAGGCGAAGGGGCACAACCAATCACTGATGAAGCCAGTTTGATGAAGCACTTCAAAAGCGATTACCGCAATCAAATTCGGCGGGCCATCAAGGATGGGGTCACCGTTACCTCTGGTCGTAGTAAGGAAGACATTGAGGCTTTCTATAAGACCTATACGATGATGGCCAAGGCTCAGGGAATCACCCACCGGCCAATCGAATACTTCTACCGCATGCAAGAACTGTGGGTTGATTCTGATTTGTTCCGGGTTTTCTTGGCACATTATGACGGCCAAGTGATTGCGGCTGGAATTGGCTTTGGTTACGGGGAAAAGATTTGGTATATGTATGCCGGATCAAACCGTGAATTTGCCAAGCACTATGGTCCCTACCTCGTGCAGTGGGAAATGCTGAAGTGGGGGCTTTCCTTAGGGAAGGTTGCTTATGATTTCGGCGGTGTTGGCGAATTTGACCACACTGACGGTCTTTATAAGTTTAAGCACGGCTTTGCCTACCATGACCCACAGGTTGCCTATATTGGGGAGCTGGATTGGGTTGTCGACCAGGTAGCCTATCAAAAATACTTAGAACAATTTGCCTAGCCGATGATGGTAGCCCCTAGTTGTGTGAACTAGTCGACTAGCAAACAAGACAAGAAAGGCATCCAATGACCATTAAAATGATTGCATCCGATATGGATGGTACGTTTTTATCCGGTGAAGATAGTTACGATCAAGAACACTTTGCCCGGGTTTTGTCACAATTAAAGGAAAAAGGCGTGCGCTTTGTCGCGGCCTCCGGTCGACAAGTGGCCAATTTAAAGGAGCTTTTTGAGCCGATGGCCGCTTATGGCTTGTTAGACCAAATCGATTTTGTCGGTTCCAACGGGTCGGTGGTAACAACACCAGGCCAAGAATTGTACGCGGTCTATCTGACACCAGAACAGATTCGTAAGGTGATTGATTGGAATGCTTTAAATCCCCAATCAGCCGACAATGTGATTGTTTTAGCTGGTGTCAACGGGACCTATATTTCCAACCACGTCAGCCAAGAGTTTAAGGAAATGCTGTCGATGTTCTATCCGAATGTTGTTCAAGTTGAAAAACTTTTGAAGATTGATGATAAGATTTTAGGTGTTTCTTTCGTCTGGCCTCATGAAGAGGTCCAGGAACACGTTCAACAATTGGAAGAGGTTTTTGGCGAAGAAGTCCACGTCACTGGTTCTGGCTTTGGATCTGTTGATGTTTTGCCAAAGGGTGTCGATAAGGCGGCGGCCTTGGAAGTTCTCCAAGATTATTACAACGTCACGGATAATGAAGTGATGGTCTTTGGTGATAACACTAATGATTTGGAAATGCTGGCGAAGTATGACAACTCTTACCTGATGCCAAATGCCATGCCATTAATGCACGATGTCCATAAGCGTTTGGCGTTAAAGACAAACGTTCAGGATGGTGTGTTGGCAACCATTGAAAGTGAATTGCAACTCGATAATCAAGTTGAAATGGATTAAAAAAAGACTCGCTGAGTCTTTTTTTCTTGCCTATTAAATTGTATTTGCTGTCGGACACTTAGACCGAAAGATATGTTTAATTGGTTTCCTGTTCTGGGATACCAAAATAATTAACGCCGATAGCAAACAAAACACCAATAAAGGTATCAACGATTCGTAAGAAGACGTAGTCGATGGTGGCATCCATTGGGATGGTCAAAGCAATCAACAAGAGGGCTGCGAGACCACCGACAATTCCTAGACTACAGTTTAAAGCGTTGAGAATAACAATCGTGCAGATAACAAAAATTGGGATAATGACGATTGGCATCCAACTATTGTGGTGTGTAAATTCTCGGATCAAAAAGTAAAGTAGCGAGAAGAAACCACCAACACTATTTGATAGTAAACGAATTTTGGCGAATTGAATGGTATTGTCCCAATCTTCTCGAAGGGCGAAGACGGCCGCCAGGGCGGGAACAGACGCTGGTCGGTCAACAAAGTGGTAAACGAGTAAGACCAACATCACAACAATGGCGGTTTTCACGGTCCGCATGCCGACGTGGATCTGTAACTTTTTCATGGGGTGCTCCTATTTTATTGATAGTATTTAGCGTATCATAGATAGTAAGATAAAGGTAATGATTGTCCAATCAGTGAGGTAAAACATGATTAAAAATCCAGTACTTGATCAATTACATGATCACCAATCAATCCGTTCTTTCTCCGATCGGCCAGTGACCGATGAGGAAGTCGAAGCAATTTTCTCTGCAGCCCTTGCCGGACCGAATATGCAAAACTTTCAGCCAGTCACTTTTATTGAAATCACCGACCAAGACCTCAAGAGGCGGGTCACTGAAAAGGTGAAGATGAAGTACATCGAAAATGCCACTCGGTATTTTGTTGTTACCGTCGATTGGCACAAGGTTTTGTTAAATCAGGACGCTGAAACCCGGGCCATTATGGAAGAACGAATCCAGCACTACCAATATTTGGAGGGCGGTATTGTTTCAGCTTCGATTGCCTTAGGTCGTGCTCAGGTGGCGGCTGAATCGCTTGGAATCGGTTCTGTCACAATGGCAGGTGCAATGGGCGCCTTTGAACTCTATGAAAAGGAATTGGACTTGCCAAAGTACGTTAAGCCAATTATGGGCTTTTCACTTGGCTACCCTAATCCAAAACCAGGCGTCAAACCTAAGTTGCCATTGGCTGGTTCATTGATGAAGGACCATTACGATGACGACCAAATGAAGGCTGCCATTGAGGAATATGATCAAACGATGGCCACTTACTTTAAGGGGCGGGATATTGATTCCAATTGGACGAAGCATAACGCCTCTTTGTTAACGAAGGGTGCTGCGAACACTGCCCTATCTCAATACCCTCATGATAAGGGACTTGATTTAAAATAAAATAAAGATGTATAAAAAGTCGTGCAAGCTCTATTGATGGAGGCCTTGACCGGCTTTTCTTTTGCATAAAACGAATTTCACTGTGTTGACAAATAGGTCTTAGGTGCTATACTAAAGTCAGATTAGCACTCGATGTGTACGAGTGCTAAAAATAACAAACGGAGGTTGTGATTCATGTTAAAGCCCTTAGGAGACCGCGTGGTCGTCAGTGTTGCAGAACAAAGTGAAAAGACAGTGGGTGGCATTGTCTTAGCCGCTAATACGCAAGAAAAGCCAGTAACCGGTAAGGTTGTGGCAACAGGGAGTGGCTTGGTGGCTAATTCAGGCCAGAAGCTGGACATGACAGTCAAAGAAGGAGACCAGGTTTTGTTTGACAAGTTTGCTGGTCAGGAATTGACTTATGATGGTCAATCATACTTGGCTCTCCATGAAAAAGATATTATCGCCATCGTTGATTAAACAATAATTACAAGACAATTAGCACAAATAATGATGATTTCAATCAGTTTTGGTTAAAGGAGTAGGGAAAATGGCAAAAGAATTGAAGTTTGCGGAAGACGCTCGCTCAAAGATGAAGGTCGGAGTTGACAAGTTGGCCGACACTGTTAAAACAACAATTGGACCAAAGGGTCGTAACGTTGTTTTGGAAGAATCTTATGGTTCGCCAATTATTACAAATGATGGGGTCACAATTGCTAAGGCGATTGAATTAGAGGACCACTTTGAAAACATGGGTGCCAAGTTGGTTGCTGAAGTTGCTTCAAAAACTAATGACATTGCGGGTGATGGTACCACTACTGCCACCGTTTTGACTCAAGCGATTGTTGGCGAAGGGCTTAAGAACGTGACGGCTGGTGCTAACCCTGTTGGCATTCGAACGGGTATTGAAAAGGCAACGGCAGCGGCTGTTGCGAAGTTACATGAGATGTCTCACACGGTTTCAACGAAGGACGAGATTGCTCAAATTGCCTCAATTTCAGCAGCCAGCGATGAAGTTGGTTCTTTGATTGCTGAAGCAATGGAAAAGGTTGGTAACGATGGTGTGATTACTATCGAAGAATCAAAGGGAATTGAAACCACTTTGAACGTTGTCGAAGGAATGCAATTTGACCGTGGCTACATGTCACAGTACATGGTTACTGATAACGAAAAGATGGAAGCTAATTTGGACAACCCTTACATCTTGATCACGGACAAGAAGATTGGTAATATCCAAGATATCTTGCCTGTCTTGCAACAAGTTGTGGAACAGGGGCGGGCAATGTTAATTATCGCAGATGACATTACTGGCGAAGCTTTGCCAACTTTGGTTTTGAACAAGATGCGTGGCACCTTTAACGTTGTTGCTGTGAAGGCACCTGGCTTTGGTGATCGTCGTAAGGCCATGTTGGAAGATATCGCTATCTTAACTGGTGGTACGGTTGTTACGGATGACCTTGGTTTGAACTTGAAGGATGTGACTATCGAACAATTGGGTCAAGCCAATAAGGTCAATATCACCAAGGATAATACCACCGTTGTCGAAGGTGCCGGTGACAAGGCAGCCGTGAAGGAACGGGTTGACTTGATTAAGCAACAAATTGCCGACAGCACTTCAGAATTTGACAAGGAGAAGTTGCAAGAACGTTTGGCAAAGTTGGCCGGCGGTGTGGCTGTCATTAATGTTGGGGCTGCTACTGAAACGGAATTGAAGGAACGTAAGTACCGAATTGAGGATGCTTTGAACGCTACTCGAGCTGCCGTTGAAGAAGGCTTTGTTGCTGGTGGTGGAACGGCTTTGGTGAACGCCATGGCTGCCGCTGCTGCCGTTGAAGCAACAGGCGACGTGGCTACGGGGGTTAAGACCGTTGTGGCTGCTCTTGAAGCCCCAGTTCGTCAAATCGCTGAAAACGCTGGCTTGGAAGGTTCTGTGATTGTTAACAAGTTAAAGGAACAACCTGAAGGAACTGGTTACAATGCCAAGACTGATGAATGGGTTGATATGGTCAAGGCTGGAATCGTTGATCCAACCAAGGTCACACGTTCTGCTTTGCAAAATGCTGCCTCTGTTTCAGCCTTGTTGTTGACGACGGAAGCCGTAGTTGCTGAATCGCCTAAGGAAGACGCATCAATGCCTGCCGCTGGTGCTCCAAGCATGCCAGGCATGATGTAAACTGAGCGCATTTCTGCTAAAAATGTTTTGAATAAGTGCTAAAGAAGGAAGTAGTCCAATTTGGATTACTTTTTTTTTCTAAAAAAATCAGCTGGACCGATGGCTGCCTTGTGCTAGAATAAAGTAACGGAGGGAACTTATGACGTTTTATAGTGTTGATTATTTAACCAAGCAAAATAACTTAACCAATACCGTTGTGATCTTGCTGGTGGCCTTGACCTTTGTTCTTTTGGCTGTTGGTTTGGTAGCAACTTTTCGCCATCGCTTTAATACGCGTTATCGCGATTTGACGATTATTGCCTTTTTATTTTTTGTTTTTTTCGCGGGCGTTCAGTTTACTGATTTGCAAAACACAAATATTAGAAATTCACAGCAAAGTCAGATGACGGCCTTTATTAAAAACTACGTTAAGGCACAGCATGTTAAAACCGACGACGTTTACTTTAATTCGACTTCGTTTGTTGATGGCATGATTGCTAAAGAAGGCAAGAATTATTACCAAATTGGCCTTTCAAAAGATGGCCAGTCCTATACCCGGACTCAGGTTTATTTGGTTAATGCGAATGTGGAGGTACAACGATGAGTTTTTACTTACCGATTATTTTAAAGTTGGGCATCGGCCTGATTGCCTTGATCGTTCAAATTAATATTTTTGGAAAAGGGAATTTGGCCCCATCAAATGCCTTAGACCAAGTTCAAAACTATGTTTTAGGTGGTATCATTGGAGGAACCATTTATACGGCAACGATTACCGTTTTTCAGTTCATTATCGTGCTGGTCATCTGGACGCTTTGGGTCATGATTTTGAAGTTCTTAAAGGAACACAATCACTTGGCCAAAAAGATTATTGATGGCACGCCAAAGGTCGTAATTGACCGTGGCCAGATTGATGTTGATGCTGTCGTGATGGCCGGCCAGTCGGCTTCTGATTTGATGTTTAAGCTCCGAGAGCAAGAAGTCTACGATGTTTCTAAAGTGAAGCGGGCCGTGATTGAACAAAACGGTCAGTTAACCGTGATTGAATATGGCGATCAAAATCCCAAATATCCGATTATTTATGATGGCCAGGCGAACTTTGATGTGTTGGATGCCATTGATCAAGACGAGGATTGGTTGGAAAATCAGGTCATTGCGGAAGGCTATGCCGGGATTAATGATATCTTCGTTGGCGAATACATTCAGGGGAAGATTCGGTTGACTCCTTATAATCAAAGTGATCAGAAGAAGTAATCGCTTGTTGTCAAGGCGGGCGTAGAAAGGATTTTTCATTGACTCTTAAAGAAATCTATCATCGCGCTCGCACTAGTCGAGTTTGGACCATTGTGGTGCCAATGCTCGTTGGTATTGCCTATTCGTGGTGGCGTTACCAGCGCCTTTTGTTTTGGCCAAGCTTATTGATGGTGGTGACGGTGTCCATAGTCAAGCTTGCCTATGACTGGTGGTTTGACCAGTACCCCAGCCATTCGATTTGGATTTTGCGGCTGAAGCGGGGCATTGACGTTATCTTGCCATACTTTTTAATTATTTTAATGCTGTTCTTGAATACAAAGTTCAAGCCAACTGCGGGACTGTTAACTGTTTGGTTCGGGATTGCGTTTCCTTTAATTGCCTTTTCACTGTCGATTTCAGTCGCCAAGGATGTTCGTAAAATCCGCGCAGAGGAAATCAGTGCCAAGGAGTTCCAGCATGCTCAAAGTCGGGCTAGTTGGGTGCGCCCGATCTTCTTGCTCTTGCCGGTTCTTTCCTATGCAGAAATTTTATTGCTAACGCTGTCAGGTTACCTACCACTGCTTGCTTGGGCAATGCTTGTTTTGTTCCCATTAGTTTTTGCTCAGGCATTGGCGGTTGGTTTGGAGTCCGACTTGGATAAGTCGGCTGATTTACCAGCGCGTAACCTCTTTTTGACGGGGCTTGCCCTTGTCTTAGTGTTGGTAATCGCAGGTGCTTGATTTAAATATCAAAAAGAAAACCGATGACTGTGAGATATGAACCCTGAATTTTAGGCTTTATATCACTACTGTCATCGGTTTTTAGTGCTTAGACAAATTCATTTAAGTTTTCAACGGATTGAACTTGGAACCGCTTGCGCTCGAGCTTGGTGATAATCTTGCGCAGGATGGGGGAGTCTTCCGTTAGTGGTAGAGTAAAGAGAATGGATTTCGGTTCGTTTTTCTCGTTTTGGATCGAAAGAACGGACTCGATATTAGTATAGCGGGTGATAACTCGGGTAATTTGTTGTAGATTTCCCCGTTCTTCTTGCTTGGTCTTGACTGCCAGTGAAACACCACCCTTTTGGAGTGACCATGACTGTGATAACAGGTCCATCAAAGAGGAGTGGGTCAGGACGCCGATAAAGTGGTGGGCGTCATCAACCACCGCAATGTGTGGCAGGTCGCGAATAGCGAAGAAAAGTTCATAGAAATCAGCCGAAGTTGAGATAAACTTGGTTGAATTGCGCATGATTGAAGTTGCCCGCTTGCTTGTATCACCACCACGAGCAATATACTCATAAACGTGTTGACGGTAAACATTACCACGGAAGAGGTGCCCGGTGGTATCTAAAATTGGAATTGTACGGATGTGATCGGCTTCTTTACTTTCAAACAGTTCGTAGACTTCTTTGATAGTGGTGTCTTCGCTGATGGTAAGTAATTGATTTTTAGGGACGATCAAAGACTTTGGAAACATAGATTGCCTGCCTTTATAAAAGTTCTTTCTTTGCTCTATCCTAACATATTTATGTGTCAAACTTGCGTGTTATAATGATAAGATTAGGATGTTAGTAGAAATGTTTGAAAGGAAACCCTGATGAAATTTATTTTTGGCCTTGGAAATATTGGTGAAAGCTATGATTTGACAAGACACAACATTGGCTTTATGGCCTTAGACCACTTCGCGGCTAGTCAGGGGGTCGAATTTGTACCAACGAAACTTTATGCATCGGCCGCCAAGGTTGTGATTGATGGGGAAACGGTTTGGTTGGTCAAGCCAAGTACTTACATGAACGATTCTGGCCAGGCGGTTCGAGCTTTTTTGGACTTTTACGGTGGGGATGTTGATGACATCCTCGTGTTGGCCGACGATATGGACCAATCCTTTGGCAAGATTCGCTTTCGGGCCAAGGGCTCTGCCGGTGGCCATAATGGATTAAAATCAATTATGGCCCATACGAAAACGCAAGGTTTTTTGCGCTTAAAGTTTGGCATTGGCCATCCAGACCATGACCATCAGTCGGTCGTTAATTACGTTTTGGGTAAATTTTCAAAAGACGATTTAGCCACCTGGGATGACACTTTTAAAAAGGTCGACCAGGCCCTCGTGGATTGGGTTCATGGGGCAAATGCGGCTGAATTGAGCAATCAATATAATGGGTAAGCATGACGTTAACAAAATATTTAACGAACAATGAAACAATTACGAAATTAACCGAACAACAAAAGCCTGGCGAGCGCCAGCTTTTTTTGGGTGTGAATGGGGCAGCAAAGGAGGCCTCGTTAGCAGCGCTTTATGAACGGCGGCCACAGCCGATTTTGGTGCTCACCGATACTCAGGCTCACTTGGAGGATTTGGCGAACGATCTGGCTGATTTAGTAGCCGAGGAGGACCTTTACCGGTTTTCGGCCGAGGAAGCATTGGCGACGGAACTCGCCGTTTCTTCCAATTCTTTTGTGACTGATCGGGTAGAAGCTTTAACAGGCTTGGCCACTGGTCGGCCTGGAATTTATCTGACAAATTTGGCGGCCTTCGTTCGTTATGAGCCGCAGGTGGCTGATTTCACGAATGCACAAATGCGCTTGAAGGTTGGGGAGAGCTATGACTTTCAAGATTTGAAAGCGCGGTTGGTGACTCTGGGATACCACTTGGTTGTTCGAGTGGAAAATCCGGGTGAATATGCCCAACGGGGTTCTATTTTTGATGTTTTTCCACCAACAGCCGATAATCCCTACCGGCTCGATTTTTTTGATGATGAATTGGATATGATTAAGACCTTTGATCCGTCCAGCCAAAAGAGTGCCGATTCGGTGACCGGGGTGACGGTCTTGCCAGCGACTGATTTGGTGATTGACCAAGACCGCTATCAGGCTGGTAAAGAACGTCTGGAGGAGGTCTTTTCAGCTTATCGTAAGGGTTTGCCGGGAGTGGAGAAAAAACACGCCACGGAGGGCTTTGATAGCACGCAGACGGCACTTGATGAAGGGCGGCGGGATCAATCGATTCTGCCGTATGCTCAGTATTTTTTCCAAGAGAAGACGACGTTGATTGATTACTTGGGTCAAGAGGGATTATTTGTTGTTGATGACTTTGCTCGCTTGCAGGAAAGCGCCTTATCGCAAAATACCCTTGACCAGGAATGGCTTGACCAGCAGGTCGAGACCTACCAGATTGTGCCACCATTGGCCATTAAGGATGACTTGGAAGCCATTTTGGGTCGAGTTCACCAGGCCGAACTTTATCTGTCCAACTTCCAGCGTGGCTTGAATAAGTTAACGTTTGCTCACTTGGAAGAGATCACCTCCAGGCCAGCAAACCAATACTACGGTCAAATTCCGGCTCTTTTACCGGATTTGCAGTTTGCAAAAGACCGCGGGATGACGATGGTGCTTTTAATCAGCGACCGCGATCGGGCACAAAATTTTGTGGCAACATTGAAGGATCATGATTTAACGGTGCCAATTAACCGCGAAATTCAGCCCAACCAGGTCCAAATAATTATTGGTAACTTTGGGGCCGGCTTTGAGTGGCCTAAGAGTCATTTAACGGTCTTAACTGAGCGCGAGTTGTTTGATAAGGCACGGAAGCCGGTGGCCCGTCGGTCCCGGAAGATGGCGAACGCCGAACGTTTGAAGTCCTATAATGAGCTTCAGGTAGGCGACTATGTTGTCCATATCAACCATGGAATCGGTCAGTATCAGGGCTTGCAAAGTCTCGAGGCCGATGGTGGTAAGCAGGACTATTTGGTCATTTTGTACCAAAAGAATGCTAAGATCTTTTTGCCAGTCACCCAGTTAAATCTGATTCAAAAGTATATTGGTGGGTCAGACACTGGGAAGAAGCCTAAGATTAATAAATTGGGCGGGACCGAATGGCAAAAGACCAAGAAGCAAGTTCAAAATAAGATTGAAGATATTGCTGATGAGCTGTTAGAACTCTATGCCGAACGGGAGGCCAAGCAAGGCTATGCCTTTCCACCCGATGATACGGCCCAACTAAAGTTTGATACGGCCTTTCCTTATCCGGAAACGCCCGACCAGGTTCGTAGTATCGAAGAAATTAAGGCTGACATGCAGCGCTTACGACCAATGGACCGGCTACTGGTTGGGGATGTTGGCTTTGGTAAAACCGAGGTTGCCTTGCGAGCGGTCTTCAAGGCTGCCCACGCTGGTAAGCAAGTTGCCTTTTTGGCGCCAACGACGATTTTGGTTCAACAGCACTATGAGACGATGGTCGAACGCTTTGCTGATTTCCCGGAAATTCGGATTGGCCACTTGTCCCGCTTTCAAACGGCAGCCGAAAACAAGCAGACCATTCAGGCGTTAAAGGACCACGAACTGGATATCGTCGTTGGCACACACCGTCTGTTAAGTGCCGACGTGGCCTTTGCTGACCTTGGCTTACTGGTCATCGATGAGGAACAGCGCTTTGGTGTTAAGCACAAGGAAAAGTTAAAGCAAATCAGGACTAACGTCGATGTCTTGACGTTAACAGCAACGCCAATTCCACGAACGCTGAACATGGCCATGGTTGGTGCTCGCGATTTGTCCGTGATTGAAACGCCACCATTGAACCGTTACCCAATTCAGACCTACGTCGTGGAACTTGATTGGACGTTGGTGCGCGATGTGATTGGCAAGGAATTGGCCCGTAATGGCCAGGTTTTCTACCTGCATAACCGGGTGGCCGACCTGGAACGGATAGCAGATCAGATTCAAGACTTGGTACCCGATGCTCGGGTCGCAGTCATTCACGGTCAAATGTCAGAAGTCCAGTTGGAAGGGATTCTCTACTCCTTCTTAAACCAGGAATTCGATGTCCTGGTAACAACTACGATTATAGAAACTGGGGTCGACATTCCCAATGCGAACACGTTGATTGTTGATAATGCCGATCACATGGGTCTGTCACAGCTTTACCAGCTTCGTGGCCGAGTCGGACGGTCAGCCCGGTTAGCCTATGCCTACTTTACTTATCCATTTACCCGCACGCCGAGTGAAGAGGGGCAAAAGCGGCTGGAAGCCATTCGGGACTTTACGGAACTGGGTTCAGGCTTTAAAATTGCGATGCGTGACCTATCGATTCGAGGCGCCGGCGACCTGCTTGGTAAGCAGCAGCACGGCTTTATTGATTCGGTCGGTTATGATTTGTATACCCAGATGCTCAAAGAGGCTGTTGCTGCAAAGCAGGGTCAGACCAAGCCGGCAACGACAACGCAAACGGATGCCGAACTCATTTTGGGAGTATTGGCCTTCTTGCCCGATGACTACGTGGCAGATTCGGCGGAAAAGATTGACCTTTACCGTCAAATTCGTCAGGCGAAGTCAGATGAAGACTTCGAGAATGTGGAGTCTGATTTGATTGACCGCTTCGGTGATTTCCCAGATGAGGTTGGTCGCCTATTACTGGTTTCTCGAATCAAGAACTTGGCTGATTTGGCAGAGGCCACGCAAATCCGGCGCCAGAAAAATCAGGTCACAGTACGCTTTGCTGAATCGATGACCAGCAAATTAGCTGGGGAAACCATTTTCCAAGCTTTGCAGGACGTCCCCTACAAGGCGGTGGTCGATGGCAAGCAGGCTCAGCTGGCCGTCACGTTAACTGTTGATTTAAAAGAGGAGTCAGCATACTGGCTCAATAACCTGCGAAACTTCCTCTTGGTTGTTTTGCAACTAACAAAAAAGGATGAATTTGATGCGAATTGATAAGTTTTTAAAGCTTTCACGGATTATTAAGCGCCGGGCCGTTGCCAAGGATTTGGCCGACCAAGGACGGATTGAAATCAACGATAAGCGGGCGAAGTCAGCTGCTAATGTTGGTGCCAATGATTTGATAACGATTCATTTCGGTAACAAGACTTTGGTGGTCAGGGTTTTGAAATTGGCCGAAATCGTTAAAAAGGACGAAGCACAGGATCTGTATGAGGTTGTTTCCGAATCTTATGAGCAGCAAGATGACAAGGAAGATTAAGTTTGTCTAAAGTCTGCTAATTTGCCTTGCAAGTCTATTGCGATTATGTCAAAATAATACTGATAAGGAGTGGGGCGATGGTAGAAAACGAGCACCGACAATCGAATATTCGGCCGTTAAATGCTCGGATTGCCAAGCAGATTGCTGCCTCCGATGCCCGTCGTGAAGCGAGTCGCAGGCACTATGCCAGGGCCCACCACTTGCGGGAACGACGGATTGTCTTAATCGGTCTTGCTGTGGCCGCGGTTTTCATGGTTCAGTTGGTGCTGGGGCAGGTGCGGTTGCACGCTGCTAACCAAACACTGACTAAGTCCGAACTATCCCTTCAAGCCGTTCAAAAGGAAAACAAATCCTTGAAAAAAACGTCGAACCAATTGAAGGATCCGGCTTACTTGCAACAAATTTTGCGTGATAAGTACGGTTACTCACGCAAGGACGAAACGATTTATAATTTACCAGACAAATCTTAATGAATTGTCTAAAAGCCACCCTGGATAAGGGTGGCTTTTTCTTGATGACAATGGGTAAAATAAAAGCGATGAAGAAAACGATTGCACAGACAATTAAAGCAAAAGAGTGGCCAGAGAAGGTGGTGCTAGCCGTCTCTGGTGGCCTTGATTCCATGACACTCCTGGATTCATTGCACCGTTATCGACCAGACATCAAACTGGTCGTTGTCCATGTCAATTATCAACTGCGTGGTGCCGCTTCCGATGGCGATGAAATCTTTGTGAGAAATCAGTGCCAAGCACGCCAAATTCCCTGTTACTTTAAAAAGGTGACGGCGCCCGGAAACAGTGGCGTGGAGGCCTGGGCACGAAAGGTGCGTTACGATTTTTTTGACCAAGTTGCAAAAGAAACAGGTGCTCGGGCTGTTGTTTTGGCCCAGCACCAAGATGACCAGGTCGAAACACTATTATTACAATTAATTCGGGGTGGTCTAGCCCAGCAAAAAGTGGGGATGATGGGGCAGTCGGATTATTACTTGCGGCCCTTTCTTGACTTCTCAAAGGAAGAACTCAAAAACTACGCTAAAGATAATCAGGTCGAGTGGCGGGAAGATGCGACGAATGCAGATCCTAGTTATACAGGTCGGAACCAGTTGCGCCACGAAATCATTCCGGCCTTAGCGACCATTAATGCCAAAGCGCAAGAACACTTAGCTGATTTTGCCAAGCAGGAAGCTGTTGACCAAGAACTGCTGCAAGATCAGGCGAAGACATTTTTGCCGATTTTTCAGGCTGATTTTCACCAGGTGCCGAAACCTTGGTGGGAGAAAACAATCTTACTATGGCTACAAAATCAGGGCATCTATCAAGTCAAAAATGGACAAATGATTGCCATTTTGTCTTTATTAGCCAATGACCAAAAGCCCAATGGTCAGGTTGATTTGGGGGATGGCTGGATGATGATTAAGGCTTATTCACGGGTTCAACTTATAAAAGAAGAAAAAACTGTAAAAAATGACCGAAAGCCCGAAGAACTTGTGTTAAAATTAGACCAATGGCAATTTTTTGACTGTGGCCAGCTTTTGTGGACCCAAAAAAGACCGCAAAAAGCTGATCAAGCCCTGGTTTTACCCGAACATTCGGTGGGCGTTTTAACGTTATCTTTGGCTAAAAAAGATGATCGTGTCCCTCTGAAAATCGGTACAAAATCAGTGCGTCGTCTCTTAATTGACAAAAAAATTCCGGTCACATTACGGGAAAAGACCTGGTTATTAAAAGATCAAAGTCAGGTAGTTTTGGCTGTTTGGCTAGGTCAACAGACTTGGTACCTGCCCGCCGGACGTGATCGTCCGAATGTAGCTAAGCAATGGTTAGTATGGCGAATTGAGGAAAATTAGTGAATAACGATATCGAAGAAGTATTATTTGACCAAGAGCAAATCCACGAAGCAGCGGTTCGTCTTGGTCAAACCATTACCAAAGACTACGCGGGGAGAAAGCCTCTCGTGTTGTCAGTGCTCAAAGGTGCTTACCTTTGGACAGCGGATTTGGTCCGTGAAATCGATTTGTACGTCGATTTAGAATTTATTAAAATTTCTTCCTACCATGGTGGGGTAACATCATCCAATGAAATTCAGTTGGTAACGGATGTCCAGTCGGATGTCGCTGGACGCGATGTCTTGATTATAGAAGACATCGTTGATACAGGTCAGTCCCTGCGGTTTTTGAAGGACTTACTTAAAGATCGTGGCGCCAATTCCGTGCAGGTCGCTACGTTCTTAGACAAAAAGGGTGGACGGAAGATTGAAATCGATGCCGATTACGTTGGCTTCGATGTTCGCAACGAATTTGTTGTTGGCTATGGTTTAGACTATGCAGGCTTGTATCGTAACTTGCCTTACGTTGGTATTCTGAAAAAGGATATTTATAGTTAACATCCATTTAATCTCGTACCCGTATAATTTATAGCAACTTTTATTCAAGATTGAGGACTCCCGATGAAAAAAAATAACGGTGGCTTCTTTAGAAGCTCCTTTCTATATGTCATCATCTTCTTGGCGGTCATTGCTGGAATTTACTCACTAGTTGGTGGGTCAAATGGCGGAACAAAGACGTTATCATCGTCTGACTTCGTTAAGCAATTGTCCGACAAGGAGATTGACTCTTTCACAATCCAGCCCGGTAACGACGTTTACACGGTGACTGGAACTTATAAAAATAGCCAAAAGTCATCATCGACTGGTCAAGGCTTGAATAGCCTCTTGGCAAATCAGACTACGACAACGAAGTTTTCAACTTCTGTCTTGGAAAATGATTCATCATTGAAGCAGATTACTGATTTGGCCAAGAAGACCAACACGGATATGACGACAAAGCCAGCACCATCTTCTGGCTTCTGGTTGAATTTGATTATTTCCATTGTGCCATTGCTCTTAATTGTGGGTGTCTTCTACTTGATGATGTCCCAATCAAGCGGCAAGGGCGGTCAGGGCGGCATGATGGGTAACTTTGGTAAGTCAAAGGCAAAGCCTTCTGATCCGAAGGATAACAAGATTCGCTTTGAAAACGTTGCTGGTTCTGACGAAGAAAAGGAAGAACTGGTTGAAGTTGTTGAATTCTTGAAGTCGCCAAAGAAGTTCGTAGATATGGGCGCCCGTATTCCAAAGGGGGTTTTGCTTGAAGGCCCTCCCGGAACTGGTAAAACATTGCTAGCAAAGGCTGTTGCCGGTGAAGCTTCCGTACCATTCTTCTCAATGTCTGGTTCAGATTTCGTTGAAATGTTTGTCGGTGTTGGTGCTTCACGTGTTCGTGACTTGTTTGAGGAAGCCAAGAAGGCTGCCCCTGCCATTATCTTTATCGATGAAATCGATGCCGTTGGTCGTCGCCGTGGTTCTGGCGTTGGCGGTGGTAACGATGAACGTGAGCAGACGTTGAACCAAATCTTGATTGAAATGGATGGATTTGAGAACTCTGAAGGTGTTATTATTCTGGCATCAACCAACCGTTCTGATGTTTTGGATCCGGCCTTGCTTCGTTCAGGTCGTTTTGACCGAAAGATTTTGGTTGGCGCTCCTGACGTTAAGGGTCGTGAAGCAATTTTGAAGGTGCACGCTAAGAACAAGCCATTGGCACCGGCCGTGGACTTGAAGGCGATTGCCCACCAAACACCTGGTTACGTTGGGGCTGATTTGGAAAACTTGTTGAACGAAGCTGCCTTGCTGGCTGCTCGTCGCGACAAGAAGTTAATCGACTCCGCTGACTTGGATGAAGCCGAAGATCGGATTTTCCAAGGACCTGCTAAGGCCAACCGGGCAATGTCCGAGTTGGAACGGAAGACAACCGCCTTCCACGAAGCCGGTCACGCCTTGGTTGGTTTGGTTCGTTCAAACGCATCCGTCGTTCGTAAGGTTACGATTGTGCCGCGTGGACGCATTGGTGGTTACGCTTTGATGACACCAAAGACAGATCGTTATAACATTCGTTATTCAGAAGCTAAGGAACAATTGGCTGGTTTGATGGGTGGACGTGCTGCCGAATTGGCAACATTCAACGAAGCTTCATCCGGTGCTGCGAACGATTTCCAGCAGGCAACGAATTTGGCCCGCCAAATGGTGACGGCCTATGGAATGTCTGAAAAGTTGGGTATGGTTCAACTTGAAGGAAATGCTTCTGTTGGCTATAGCGAACAGGGTGGCGCACAGTCATATTCAGACGAAACGGCTGCATTGATTGATGAAGAAGTTCGTCGTTTGACTAAGGAAGCCTTTGAGGAAGCAACAAAGATTTTGACGGAACACAAGGATAAGTTGGCAGCGATTGCTAATGCCTTGTTGGATGTTGAATCATTGGACGAAAAGCAAATTAAGGACATCTACGAAACTGGTCACTTCACCAAGAAGGGTGAAGAAGACGAAGATGATGCCAAGTCATTTGATGAAACTAAGGCTTCTTTGGATCACAAGGAAGACGAAGTGGAAGATGAAGAGCAAAAGGGTGATGAAAACCCAACGAAGCCTCTTGATCAAAATGATAACCAAGCTGAATCTGCGGACGATACGACTGATTCAGATAAATAAGTTTTTTAAAAAAGTTGGCTTAGGCCGGCTTTTTCTTTTACAATAAAGACAAGAACAAATAAAGGAATTCTTATGTCAGATCAATTAATTAAGGTCATTACAAAAGATGAGGCCTTCCGTGCCTTTGCCATTGACGGGACAAAGTTAGTCCAAGAAGCAGCAAGCGCTCACCATGCCTCACGGATTGCAACGGTCGTCCTCGGACGGGCATTGCTCGCAACAGAAATCTTGGCCCAGGCAACTTTGAAGGGCGAAGAGCGTCTTGGTGTGAAGATTGACGGAAAGGGACCGATTGGCAACGTTGTAACGGAAGCGGACGCTCATGGGGCGGTTCGTGGTTACGTAACCAATCCTCAATTGGAACCAATCGTTAACGATGACAATCAATTGAACGTGGCTGGCGCTGTTGGCAATCATGGTTCTTTCCAAGTGACGAAATTGGCACCTTATTCGAAGCCGTACCTCGGTCAATCGATTATTGTTTCTGGTGAAATTGGTGATGATTTCACCTACTATTTGACACAATCAGAACAGATTCCATCCGTGATTGGTGTCGGTGTAACGATGAACCCGGATGACACGGTTGCGTCTGCTGGTGGTTTTTTGGTTCAGGCATTGCCAGGAGCGACAGATGCTCAGTTGGATCAATTGGACGAGCACTTAAAGCAGATGACACCACTTTCTGAACTCTTGTCTGAAAAGAAAGGTCCACTGGCTGTTTTGGATGATCTTTTGGGCAAGGATAACTATACGTCTCTGGCTTCTGTAGCTGTTGGCATCGCCGCTGAACCACCCAAGGAAGCTTATGGTGAGATGTTAGCAACGCTGCCATCCCATGAAGTCCAGGCGATGATTGATGAGGATGGCGGGGCTGAAGTGGTCGGACGTTTCTCAGGCAAGAAGCATTACTTTGAAGCCAATGAGCTAGAAGGAATCTTAAGTAAGATTTTAAAGCGTGAGGCCGAAGCAGAAGAAAAAGATGATGAAAAATCAGCTGCTGATAACGAAAACAAGCAGGACTAACGCTTCTTAAAAAAACGGAAAAAAGACCATGAGATGGGCAAACCAGGCGGTTCGCCCTTTTGTCTTGGCCGTTGTTTTGTTATACTGGAACAAGATAAATGAGCGAATATTCGCCGACAGGAAGGTAGATAGACATGGCTGAAGAAAAAGCCTTAAATGATCAAATGGTCGCCCGCCGTCAGAAGATGAAGGCGCTGGTTGATGATTTGAGCATTGATCCATTTGGACATCGTTTTGACCGAGACGCTTTGGCAGCGGACCTCCATGAACAATACGATGAGAAGACACAAGAAGAGTTAGAAGCAAACCCTGTAGAGGTCATCATTGCTGGCCGAATGGTCGCTAAACGTGGTGCCGGAAAAGTTATCTTTGCTGACGTCCGTGACCGCTCAGGTGAAATTCAAGTTTATGCTCGTCGTGATGACTTGGGTGATAATTACCCAATCATTAAGCGTGCTGATTTGGGTGACTTCTTAGGAATTAAGGGTCAAGTGATGAAGACGGAGGCTGGTGAATTAACCATCTTGGTTAAGCACTTGACTCACTTGTCAAAGGCCTTGCGTCCAATGCCCGACAAGTTCCACGGTATTTCAGATGTTGAAACGCGTTACCGTAAGCGCTATCTTGATTTGATTGCCAACAAGGAATCTTTGACTCGGTTTCAAAACCGTTCAAAGATCGTTTCAGCTATCCGGGCCTTTATGGATGGTCACGATTTCTTAGAAGTGGAAACACCAATCTTACAAACGCAAGCCGGTGGTGCGGCTGCTAAGCCATTTATTACCCACCACAACGCCTTGAACATCGATATGTACATGCGAATCGCAACTGAATTGTATTTGAAGCGTTTGGTTGTTGGGGGTATGGAACGGGTTTATGAAATCGGTCGAATTTTCCGAAATGAAGGAATGGATCCAAAGCATAATCCCGAATTTACAACCTTGGAATCATATGCTGCTTATTGGGATTTCACAGACGTAATGGACGAAACGGAAGGGATCTTCCGCGCTGCCGCTAAGGTTGTTCATCCTGATTTGCAAGTAAATTACCAAGGCACTGACATTGATTTGTCAAAGCCATTTGCTCGTAAGCATATGGTTGACTTGATTAAGGAAAAGACCGGTGTTGACTTCTGGCCAGAAATGACGGTTGAAGAAGCTCGCCAATTGGCGGATGAACACCACGTGAAGTACGAACGGTACTGGCAGGTTGGCCACATTATCAACGAATTCTTTGACAACTTTGTTGAAGACACGTTGGAACAACCAACTTTCGTCTATGGTCACCCAGTGGAAGTTTCACCATTGGCTAAGAAGAATGCTGATGACCCACGCTTTACGGACCGATTTGAGTTGTACATCGTTGGTTCTGAATTTGCTAACGCCTTTACTGAATTGAACGATCCAATCGACCAACGAGCTCGTTTTGAAGCCCAAGCGGCCGAACGTGATAACGGTAATGACGAAGCCGAAGGCATCGATGAAGACTTCTTAGAGGCCTTGGAATACGGTATGCCACCTACAGGTGGTTTGGGCATTGGAATTGATCGTTTGGTTATGCTCCTAACGGATGCCGCTTCTATTCGTGATGTTGTGTTGTTCCCAACAATGCGTCCAGAATAATTATGTATTTTAACAAATAAATAGTTGACACGCTTGGTCCAATTTTGTATACTAATATAGTTGAGCCAAGCGCTTTATTCCGACTTAGCTCAGTTGGTAGAGCACCTGACTGTTAATCAGGTTGTCGCCGGTTCGAGCCCGGCAGTCGGAGTATTAAAAAAGATCAGACAGAAATGTCTGGTCTTTTTTGGTTGAAACCATCCCGAGGTTATCCTTTGAAGTCTAAGGTTCGTCTTTTTTAATGCTGGAAAATAATACATAAAGACTGGGACACAGGGCTCAGGCAATGAAGGAGAAATTATGGCACAGCTAAGGGGAACGGGTCGAATGACTTAGCTTTGTAGGTTGCTGCCACTAGTCGGAAAGGCTTCCTGCAAAATAATGACGACATTCAGTTTTTTCTGTGTCGTGCCTGCTCTTACTTAAGCGACACAAGTTAAATCTATTTCAAATTTTATAAAGACAATAACTTTTTTTAAAAAAGTGCCTATTAGCAAAGGAGTATGAAAAATAATTTCACCCATTAAATTATTTTTTTATTAAAAATTATCAATATAGCAAAGATACTATTAATGAATTTTCCTTGTATTTCTTATTAATCGTCAATTTCGTGATAATTTTTTAATGAGAGGGATAATAATTGTCCTTGTTAGCTGAAATCAATAGCGCTATACTGAACAATAGTGTTTTGCCAATAGTGGCAGCACCGGAGAAATAATTAGCGTCCGTGAGCGCTAGTTTTGAAAGGAAGTATATTTAATATGGCAGATTTTCCCCCTATGCAACCGACGGAGGTTTTGCGGCATAAGCACTTTTCCAAAAATCAGAAGTTGACCCTATGGTCGACAACAGCTGGTTTTGGGCTTGAAAATATGGATGTGATGTTCATTTCTTTTGCCTTATCTTCAATTATCGCTTCTTTGCGTATTAGTAACTTTGCAGGTGGGTTGATAGCAACAATCTTTTCTCTAGGAACGCTTGTTGGTGGTTTGTGCTTTGGTATGCTGGCTGATAAATTCGGCCGGGCACGTATTTTTACGAGTACACTGGTCATTGTCGCTTTGGCAACCGCAGGAATGTACTTTGCCCATAATATTTGGGTTTTGTATGCGCTACGTTTTATTGTGGGTGCGGGCACCGGGGCTGAGTATAGCGCCGGCGTAACAATGGTGGCCGAAGCCTTTGCAGGCAAGAAAATCGGTCGGTTGATGTCTATCGTGCAAATTGGTGGGCAAGGTGGGTCAGTTTTGGCAGCCTTGTCAGCGGCCTTTATCATCCCTCGTTGGGGTTGGAACGCCTTATTCTTGGTGGGCCTTTTGCCTATAATTTTTGCATTTTTAATTCGGATTCACCTCAAGGATAGTGAGGAATTTGAGCACGCAAAAGAGCACCGCCAGGAAAATCAGCAAGAAAACAGTCGTGTGCCCCTTTTAGCAGTTTTTCAGACGCCGGCGATGGCGCTGCAAACGATTGGCCTGATTTTGATGATGATGATTCAAACGGGTGGGTACTACGGGTTAATGAACTGGTTACCTAAGATTATGCAAAAGCAATTGGGTCTCTCAATTTCTTCCTCCTCAATGTGGATGATTGCGACCATTGCAGGAATGTCTTTGGGTATGTACGCCTTTGGTTTTATTTTAGATAACTTTGGTCCACGCTTGGCCTTTGGTATCTTCTTGGTTGTTGCAGCCGCTTCCGTTTATTTGATCCCGATGGCTAATAGCGCTTGGTCATTACTATTGATCATGATGATGGTTGGCTTTTTCTCAAATGGTATGTATGGTGGTTACGGTGTTGTTGTTTCCCGATTATATGGAACTGATATCCGTGTGACAGCTAATTCCGTTGTTTCCTGTGTTGGAAAGCTCTTTGGTGGTTTCTTCTCGGCCTTGATTGGTCTGATGATGGATAAGACATCGCTGTCAGTGGTCATGATGTTCTTCTCAGCCATTTATATTTTTTCTTTCTTAGTGATGCTGTCGATTCCTGCATTGGGTAAGAAAACTCAATTTTAATAATTAATATAGTAAAAAACCAGGTAAAATCTGTTAAATCACTCCATCAGTGCCAAGCATCGGGCGTGATTCATAGGCTTACCTGGTTTTTAGTATTGAACAATTACTTGACCACGGCAAAGCCACCAGTCCAAGCAATTTGTTTCGTCACGGCTAAGGTCATTTGCAAGAAGCCAATGGATTCTAATTCACGGGCGCGGCGCAAAGAACCAGCATCAATCACGGCCAAGTCGCTACCTTCGAAGGCTTTTTGCAGCAATTCCTTGCTGTCCTTGTTATCACCGACGGTCAAAACTTCAGTGGGATTGTTGCCGACTTTACCGGATACAAGGTTAGCTGCAAAGACGGTATTAAAAGCCTTCAAGACGTGACTGTCTGGTAAATCAGCCTGTAACTGGGCAGTCGCTGAAGAGTCAGATGGGACATCCAGGCTGTCAAAAGTTTTAAAATTAACAGGGTTGGTTGTCTCAACAATCGTTTTTCCGGCAAATTTTTGCTGGTATTCTTTAGCAATGCTTGCTAAAGCGGCGTAAGGGACGGCCAAGATGACTAAGTCAGCCACCGTGTCCGCCTTATGTTCGGTTGTTACATAGTCGACTTGATTGCCGGCTTTTTCCAATTGAGCACCAACGGCTGAGCCGATATTTCCTTTACCAAAAACAGTAACATTCATGTGCAGTCTCCTTTTCTATCCGATTATGCCTACATTGTAAGGCGGGGATTTGTGAGTGTCAAAGGACGGTCTTGAATGGCAGGCAAAACTTTGTCTGATTTTTTGAAAAAATTAGTAAAATAAAATGTAAAAATGATTGACAGCCCCCACTGTAAATGGCATAATATAATAGTTGTTTTAAACAACAAATCATTCCGACTTAGCTCAGTTGGTAGAGCACCTGACTGTTAATCAGGTTGTCGCCGGTTCGAGCCCGGCAGTCGGAGTTATGCCGATGTAGCTCAGTTGGTAGAGCACGGGTATCGTAAACCTGGGGTCGAAGGTTCAAATCCTTTCGTCGGCATCATTAATACTTGTTCAAAAATGTAACTTTCTTAAGTTACATTTTTTGTTTTATCCAAAACTTTTTAGACAGTTTTTATTAAAAAGAATAGAATAGCAATACGACAATTCATCGTGATTGATTTTAATAATATTCTAGGGAGGGGCATTGTGAAAAAGACGTTCAACTATGGCACAGTTGAAGAACAATTTACTGTATTAAATTTGCCAGATAAGAAGTTCGACCAAAAATTGCCAGTGGTGATTTCGATTCATGGTGGATTTTGGAAGGATAAGTATGATTTGAGTCAATTCACCCCGTTAGACCAGCAATTAGTTGATGCAGGAATAGCCACTTGGAATATCGAGTATCGTCGAGTTGGAAAATCTGCTGGTGGTTATCCAGAAACATTTTTAGATGTGACGGCAGCGATTAACTATTTAGCAAAAATTGCGGTCGACTATTCACTTGATTTGGACAGAGTTGTTGTGATTGGCCATTCAGCAGGAGGTCATTTGGCCTTGTGGGCTGCGTCACGCTACGACCATCTGACGAACGCCCTTGGTGAAGCGATTCAAATTAAGTTTGCTGGTGTTGTGAGCATGGCAGGTGTCACTGATTTAGCGGCGATGTGGCTGGACCAACAAGGAAGCAATATGGCTGATACTGTTCCTGATTTTATTGGTGGAACGCCTGAGGAGGAGCCTGGTCGCTATCATGATGCATCACCAATCAATTTGCTACCATTGGGTGTAGCAACGGTCTTGATACACGGAACAGTTGACGATAGGGTTCCTGTAAAATTAAGCCAACAATATTATCAAAAGGCTAAGGCTTTAGGCGACACGGTCGGCTTGATTGAGTTGCCTAATGTTGGCCACTTTGAACTGATTGATTCGAAAAATTTTGCCTGGGAAAGGGTTCAACGGGCTATTGAAAACTTATTAGCTAAATAAAATTTTAATTATGAAATTGGAGAAGATTTATGTGGCACATTAAGACTTTTGATGAACTCAGTAATCGTGAAATTTGGGCGATCTACCGTGCTCGGATTGCCGTTTTTGTCGTTGATCAGCATAGTGAGTATCAAGACGTTGATGAGCAGGATTTAACGGCACTGCACGTCTTTTATGAGGAAAATGGTGAATTGCTAGCCTATGCCCGCGTATTTGAAAAAGACCAGGATACAGTGACCTTTGGCCGGGTGTTGACCGTGCGACAGGCTCGCGGTAAAGGATTTGGCAAAGCGCTTATTCAACAATTGATGGATGTAATGGCTACCCGCTTTGATCAAGATAAAATTGAGATTGAGGCGCAAGAGCATGCAGTTGGCCTTTATGAACGATTCGGCTTTGAGGTCTATGGTGATACCTTCTTGGATGTTGGCGTTCCGCATAAGATGATGGTTGCAAAGAATCAGAAGAAAACGGCAGGCACAGAGGGAGCCAACTAGCTAAAAAATTAGTTTTTACTTGAAGCCTAAAGGGGTTCTTTTTTTGTCGATTTTTTGCGGGCAGGCTGCGAAAATTGTGGGGCCCACTTAAAGAAGGTTGAGGACGTGGTGGCCCTATAGTACTGACTGGCTCTATCTAGCAGACGCTGTTGAGACGAATAATCAGGGTGCTGGTTTAAAGTGGGGGATATTGCTAAAAGCCATTCCAGCCTTTGAGGTGGAATGGCTTTTCCCTAGCCTTAAAGGCGAAACTTTCACTTATCTTGCAAAGAAAAAGCACACAAACTTGGCTGTTTGTGTGCTTTTATTGGTTGCCGCTAATTTATTAGCAAATGGCTATAAATTCTGATAAAACAAGGTTTTATGATGCGGCTGGCGGGAGTCGAACCCGCACGTCCTAAAGCGGACACAGGATCCTTAATCCTGCGCGTCTGCCAATTCCGCCACAGCCGCATGTATTAATACAACTATCAAATTCTACCTAGAATTGCTGGTCTTGTCAAGCGTTTTTCTTCTTTCTTCTTTTTATTCGGCTTTAATGGTAATTTTTGTTAAAATAGACATTGATTGGAGAATACTTATGAAGTTATTTAATTGGTCAAACAAAAAAGACCAGCAAGACAAAGAAATCCAAACGCAGGTTGATTTCCTACAAGCTGAAAACGATCAGCTTTTGGACCAAGTTGAGTCCTTAAAGCTCGACATTAGTGAGGCTCAAAGCGAAAACGAGCATTTGAGGGAAGCTTTGAACAGGTCAACTTTCCGCCAAGGGCTAATTAAAATGAGCATCGGCATGGCCGTTCTTATTGTTTCCTATGCGCTCTTAGTGCTGATTGGGGAACGAAATACAAACTTGCCTTGGCTATTATTGATTGAGGCTGCCTTCCTTTTCTTGATGCTTAATCGAGGAGAAGGTAAATGAGTGCGCAGAACCGGCGGCCATTTGTCGTAGCCAACTGGAAAATCAACATGATGCCAGACCAGGTTGGCCCCTACCTGGATACCGTTTTGCCTGCTTTGGTAGGTGAGACCGAAGTTGAAGTTGGCATCGCCGCGCAAGACCTGTACTTAAGCCAGATGTTGCAGGCTGCAAAGGGCACCCCGCTAGTAATTGTTGGCGAAAATTCTCACTGGGAAGATGATGGGGCATTTACTGGTGAAACGTCGCCAAAAGCCTTGGCAGCACTTGGCGTTGAATACGTCTTAATCGGACATTTTGAACGGCGAAAGTTTTTTAACGAAACGGATGAGACGGTTAATTTAAAAACGTTAGCAGCGCTACGCAATGGTTTAAAACCAATTGTCGATTTGGATGAAGACTTGTCGGCCTACGGACACCTGGTGCCCGAAAAAGTTATTTTAAATCAGTTACAAGCAGCCCTTGATGGGGTTATGGTGGCCGAAATGGCTCAAGTAACGATTGCTTATGAGCCAACTTGGGCAATTGGTTCCGGGTCTGCGGCTTCAGCTGATCAGGCTCAAGAAGCGGCTGCTTTAATTCGACAAAGCTTAGCTAATTTATATAATCGAGACTTGGCTAATAACGTTCGCATTCTGTATGGTGGCTCAGTGACACCGAAAAATGCACCCGCCTTCTTATGCCAGCAAGACATTGACGGTATCCTAGTTGGTAAGGCTGCGCTAGATCCTAGACAGTTTTTGACCCTGGTTGATCAAGCTAAAAAGTAAAATTAGTTCTCGGACAAATCGGCCAAACCGTTGGCTAAGCTAGAAAGAACCCATTTTTCCTGTTCATTTTACCTGATAAGGGTGTTATAATTTAGTTGGTTTTATAAATATTAACCACAGACAAAAGGAGAGCATAAAATATGTCTTTGATTTCAGATATCATCGCACGTGAAGTTCTTGATTCACGTGGAAACCCAACAGTCGAAGCTGAAGTTATCACTGAAGTTGGTGGATTTGGCCGCGGAATCGTGCCATCTGGTGCATCAACTGGTGAACACGAAGCTGTCGAATTGCGTGACGGTGACAAGAACCGTTTCGGTGGCAAGGGTACTACTAAGGCCGTTGCTAACGTTAACGATGTAATCGCTAAGGCTTTGGTTGGTAAGTTTGACGTAACTGACCAACGCGCCATCGACCAAGCCATGATTGACTTGGATGGTACTCCTAACAAGGGTAAGTTGGGTGCCAACGCTATCTTGGCCGTTTCTATCGCTGCAGCTCGTGCTGCTGCTGATGAATTGGGTGTTCCTTTGTTCTCATACATTGGTGGCATGAACTCTTATGTTTTGCCTACACCAATGATGAACGTTATCAACGGTGGTGCTCACTCAGATAACAAGGTTGACTTCCAAGAATTCATGATCATGCCTGTTGGTGCTCCTTCAATCAAGGAAGCCATCCGTTATGGTTCAGAAACTTTCCACGAATTGAAGAAGTTGTTGGCCGCTGACGGCAAGGCTACTTCAGTTGGTGACGAAGGTGGATTTGCTCCTGACTTCGCTAACAACGAAGAACCATTGCAATACTTGATTAAGGCTATCGAAGCTGCAGGTTACAAGCCTGGTAAGGACATCGCCATTGCTGTCGATGTTGCCTCATCAGAATTGTGGGATGCTGACAAGTCAAAGTATGTTTTGCGCTGGTCAACAAAGGAAGAATTCTCAACTCCTGATTTCATCAAGTACTTGGAAGACTTGGCTGACCGTTACCCAATCATTTCAATCGAAGATCCTATCGATGAAAACAACTGGGATGACTGGGCTGAAATCACGAAGGAACTTGGCAAGAAGGTTCAATTGGTTGGTGACGACTTCTTCGTTACAAACACTGAATACTTGGCTAAGGGAATCCGCATGGGTGCTGCCAACTCAATCTTGATCAAGGTTAACCAAATCGGTACTTTGTCAGAAACAATGGATGCCATCGAAATGGCTAAGGAAGCTGGTTACACAGCGATTGTTTCACACCGTTCAGGTGAAACTGAAGACACGACGATTGCTGACTTGGTTGTTGCTACTAACGCTGGTCAAATCAAGACTGGTTCAATGTCACGTACTGACCGTATCGCAAAGTACAACCAATTGATCCGTATCGAAGAATTGCTTGCTAATACTGCTAAGTACAAGGGTGTTCACGCATTCTACAACTTGTCAGCTGACGCACGCGAAGCTATCCAAGCTAAGTAATTAATTTTAACGAAAAACGCCTTTCGGGGCGTTTTTTTGTGTTTTCTTTCGTATAATATGGAAAAGATAATTAAGACGAAAGTGGTTTTGTCGAAGGAGGGGTATGAATGGTTGCACGTTGTCGTTGGGCTGCAAATTATGAAGAGGGGACGCCAATGGTCACCTACCATGACCATGAATTTGGCCACCCTGTTCGAGATGATGAACGACTTCTATTTGAGTTGTTAACGCTAGAACTTTTTCAGTCAGGTTTGAGCTGGCGAACAGTTTTGAATAAGCGAGCTAATTTTAAGGCAGCTTTCGCTGATTTCGATATTCATCAGGTAGCTCATTTTGACCAACAGGATGTTGAGCGGCTGCTTTCTGATGCTGGGATTATTCGCAATCGGATGAAAATTGAGGCAACGATTAATAATGCTCAACAAATCCAAACGCTTCATCATCAGGGCGAGACGTTTTCTGATCTAGTTTGGCAGCCAACAAATGGTCAAACATTGGATATTGGTGTTGATCAGGATGAAAAGATAGCCAGCCAAAATACGCTTTCTGAAACCTTTAGTAAGCAACTGAAAAAAATTGGCTTTAAGTTTGTGGGACCGGTGACTGTTGAATCGTTCTTGCAGGCTGTTGGTGTCGAAAATGCACATGACTTAGAATGTGATTTTCGTTAAGTTCAAACCCTGTGGGGTATACATAAAGTGCTTGATTAATGTGTATATTGTGTGTGATACAGTTGTCGTCAAGCCAAAGGAGAAATTTGATTCTTGACTATTAACCAAAAGTGTTGATTAAGAAGTTAGAAAAGAATGGCTTCAAAGTTATCGGCCATAAAGGTTCACACGTAATGCTCAGTGATGGTCTACATTATACTGAAGCGCCAAAACATTCTAAAGAACTTCCAAAAGGATTAGAAAGAGTGATTTTAAAACAAGCGGGTCTTCAATAGGCCACTTGATTAAGGTATTTAGGTATATTAACCAAGCATATAACAGAATTTAAAAGAGGATAAATCGCATGGATAAGGAAATTGAGTTTGTCATGAACTATTCGGTTGTCAGTCATCAAGAGGATGATATGTTTTGGGCAAGCGTTCCAGATGTTTCCAGTGCTTTTACAATCGGGGCGACGGTTGAGGAAATTCTTGTCAAAATTAAAGAGGCGATTGAATTGGCACTATCAACGACGCTCGTTGTTCCTGAACCAACCAAGTTTAGCGAAGTTGATGCAGAAGACGGATTTGTCTAAATGGTAACGGTGTCGTTGATTGATTATCTGAGAGCATCATCAAAAACGATTCGAAAGAACGTGACTGTGCCCAGCTATTTAAGTGAGTTAGTTAAAAAGAATGGTGATAACGTTTCTGAAATGCTCACAAAAGCGCTTGAAAAAAGATATGGCATTGGCTGATTTAAAAATAGCTTGAATATTAAGTGTTGTAGGGAGACAGCAATGTCTCTTTTTGTATTCAATTGACTGGTTGTTTTATTCTAGTTGCCAAATGAACAATAAAAAGCACCTCAATTCAATTAAGAATTTGAGGTGCTTTTTGAGTTCCTTCGCTACATAAACCCTTTAAACGTTGATCTATCAACAAGTATGCATGCGCGATCCGGGAGTCGAACCCGGATTGCAAGAACCGGAATCTTACGTGCTATCCATTACACTAACCGCGCGAACTAGATAATTATAACCTACTTTGCGGGAATTTCCAAGTATGTTTCACCGATTTTTTCAAAAGAAACTTGGCCGGCAAAGCGGTTGGTTAGTTCTTCCTCAAAGGCTTTTACCTGGTCCGGGGCAACTGCTACTTGGTGGTGGACGGCAGTGTCAAAATTAGTTGCAAAGACTGGGTATTCTTCTTGTTTCAACCAATACGTCAGCTGATCATTATTTTGATAATCAATATCAATTTGAATCTTTTCTCTCCAAAGGCGTTCGACCAAACCGGCCTCGTCTAACCCCTGGGCAACAGTCCCAGCATAGGCCCGGATTAAACCACCCGCGCCAAGCTTAATGCCCCCAAAGTAGCGGGTGACCATGGCCAGAATATTGTGGACCTGGCGTTTCTGCAAGACTTCGAGCATCGGAACGCCCGCCGTTCCAGAAGGCTCACCATTGTCCGAATAGCGCTTAATTTCATCGTTGTCGCCAATCACATAAGCAAAGACATTGTGATTTGCTTTGTGGTGTTCCTTGGAGATCTGCTCGATGTAAGTTTGTGCTTGCTCTTCGGATTCGATGCGAAAGAAGTAAACGATAAAGTCTGATTTTTTAATTGTTTGTTGCCAGGAATAATTATCCAAAGCGAGTAAGTAAAAAGGTTCCATAGCACGTATTATAACATGACCAAATCAGAAAGAAGGTAGAAAAATGAATGCTGAGAAGCTCTATGGTCGCCTAGTAACTTGGCCAAAAGCGATTGCTCCACCGCTACCTTGTCAAACATTACCTGCCTTTAAGCAGGGGGTCTGCCAGCGTTGTGGTCAAAAGGAACGGGCAAGGCTTGCCAATAATGGCTTTTATTGCTTAAAGTGTCTGAACATGGGCAGAATTGCGACCAATGATTGTTTACTGACGATTCCTGAACCAAATCTCTTTCAAGCCAAGAGTCATCTCAGATGGAACGGTCAGTTAACCAAGCAGCAAGAACAGGTTAGCCAAGATTTGATGGAGAGCTATAATAGGCGAGAAAATCGGTTAGTCTGGGCGGTCACCGGTGCTGGTAAAACAGAAATGCTTTTTCCATTAATTGATTACGCACTGCGGGGAAAGGGGCGGGTTGCCATTTTGACGCCGAGGGTCGATGTGGTCCTCGAACTAGCGCCACGATTAGAAGCGGCTTTTGATTGTCCAATTCAAGTTCTCTATGGGCAACATGGTAGCCAATACCAGTATAGCCAGTTGGTTTTGGCGACGACCCATCAAGCGCTCCGTTTTTACCGTGCCTTTGATTTATTAATTATTGATGAGGTTGATGCTTTTCCTTTTCGTGGTGATGCTGCTTTGTCTTACGCCGTTTTGCGAGCACAAAAAATTCGCGCGAGTGTTGTTTATCTAACGGCGACGCCAACGGCTGATTTGAAGCGCTTAGTCACACAGAAGAAATTAGCCCAGTCCTATCTGCCGCAACGTTTCCATCAAGGCCTCTTACCACAAATTCAGGTGAAGCGTGTTGGTAACTGGCGCAAGCACCCACCAAAGAAGTTATTAACCTCTGTTCAATTATGGGCCAATCAACAGAATCCCTTTTTGATTTTCGTACCACGGGTGAAGGATTTAGTGCGAGTTTTTGATTATCTGCAAAGGTTTCAGACGCTTAAGGGGACAACCGTCCATGCCTCTGATCCTGACCGTGCCGAAAAAGTCCATGATTTGCGGTCTGGTGCCTACCGGTATTTAGTTACGACGACGATTCTAGAACGTGGAGTCACATTACCTGCCTTGGAAGTGGTGATTCTGGGTGCTGATGATTCCGTTTTTTCAACAGCGGCGCTTGTCCAAATTGCAGGACGGGTGGGACGGTCTAAAGAGCACCCCGATGGCCTTGTCTTAGCACTCGTACAGGAGCCGACACTTAAATTATGGGCGGCTCGTCAGCAAATTGCTGATTTGAACAATCGGGCAAAACAGGTGGCCGGTGTGCCAACTGATTGCCTGGAAGGAGATGAAAATTGAATTGCACACTCTGCCAAGAGGACTTTCAATCGTCAGTCACGATTGGCCAGTTGGTTTTCAATAAGAGTCAGGCCAAGCAGTTATTGTGCCCGGAGTGCTTAAATAGTTTTGTTCATTTAAGAGGGACGCTTTGCAGCGGGTGCGGCCGTCAATTGGCGGATTCAATTCCGACTGCGAGCTCACCGCTGATTTGCTTAGATTGTCAGACTTGGCAAAATCAGGGTTACCACTTGCTTGGCCACCAAGCACTCTATGTTTACAACCAACCATTAAGGGAGTACATGTCCCGCTATAAGTTTATGGGCGATTATCGGCTTGCCACCGTGTTTCAAAAGGAGATGCGTCAAATGCTTCGGTGCTCGGTAAAAGACAAGCAGATTGACTTCGTTATCCCTATTCCGGTGAGCAAGGAACGATTTTTACAAAGGGGTTTCAATCAGGTTAATCCATGGCTTTTGCGTTCTGCCAAAGACGTGTTAGAAATCTTTAATCACAGTAAGGTTGACCAATCTAGCTTGGATCGAGCAGGCCGACTCAACACGCCACAACCATTTGTCATTGCTGCAAAGCAAGCTAGATTGGTGGCAGGTAAAAGAGTTTTGGTTGTTGATGACGTTTATACCACCGGACGAACACTTTACCATGCGGCGGACTGCCTTTATCAGATTGGTGCTCGTTTTGTGTCGTCAGCGTCATTAGCCCGTTGATTTGTTTTTGACGTTGAAGGTCGGGGTAGGAGAAAGTGTTTGTAAGAACTCCTATTCTGGATTGCTGCTTTAGCTCCTCTGTTATAAAATAAAACGAATAGAAGGAGAAATTTCATGCCACCACTTTTGACTTTGACCACAACGATTGCCGCCATCTATTTTGTCTTTTACCTGATTCGTCCGATTGATTTTGGCAAGTTACTACCAAAGAATCCTTTGCAGGCAGCCGTGCTCAAAGTAGTTGTTGCGACGAGCCTCGGATTTTTGTTGGCGACAGCCTTGGTATCGCTTTTAAATTCGGCCTTACAACTGCCCGGCACTCTCCTAAAAGATTTCTAAGAGATACCGGCCGAAACTGGTCAAGTATGATATAATTTAAAGGATTGTAGGGGACTGTCTTTTCTTTTGGACCCTACCGAACATGAATTTTGGAGAAATAATAACCATGGCAAGAGATATTGGAATTGATTTGGGAACCGCCAACGTTTTGATTTACGTTGAAGGCGAAGGTGTGGTCCTTAATGAACCTTCCGTTGTCGCCGTTGACGACAAGACTGACCGTGTTTTGGCCGTTGGGGCTGAAGCCTATCGGATGGTCGGCCGGACACCTGGAAACATCCGGGCCGTTCGTCCTTTGAAGGATGGAGTCATCTCTGACTTCGATATTACAGAAGCGATGTTAACTTACTTTGTTAACAAGTTGAATGTTAAAGGCTTTATGTCAAAGCCAAACATCATGATCTGTGCACCAACAAACATTAGTGAAATTGAACGTAAGGCAATTATTCAAGCTGCTGAAAAGGCCGGCGGTGCCAAGGTTTACTTGGATTACGAACCAAAGGTTGCCGCTATTGGCGCTGGTTTGGATATCTTTAAGCCGGTTGGTTCAATGGTTATCGATATGGGTGGTGGAACTTCTGATATCGCTATCTTGTCATTGGGTGACATTGTTGTTTCCGAATCAATCCGGGTTGCCGGTGATCGCATGAACACCGATATCGTCAATTACTTGAAGCGCGAACACGGCTTGATTGTTGGAGAGCGCTCAGCAGAAACCATTAAGATTGAAATCGGTTCTGCCTTGAAGTCTGACACGCCACAGACAATGACTGTTCGTGGTCGTGACAATTTTGAAGGCATGCCACAAACCATCACTGTGAACTCAAACGAAATTGAAGAAGCCTTGCATGACACATTGGTTCAAATTGCTGACGCTGCACACTTGGCTTTGTCAAAGTTGCCGCCTGAATTGGCAGCTGACATCATCGATCGTGGTGTGATGTTGACTGGTGGAGGCGCTTTGCTCGATGGGATGGACAAGTTCATTGCTGACCGTTTGACGGTTCCTGTTTTTGTTTCAGAATCACCATTGGACAACGTAGCCAAGGGAACTGGGGCATTGTTGGAACACATGATGTCGAAGAAATAAGGAGTAGTCATGAGCAAGAAAAATCAGAGCTTTGGCGTATCTTTAGTAACAAAGGACGACGAAATCCAGGTTTTGGTTGATGATCAACTGGTTGGCAAAATCGAACAAAATCAGGGTGGCTATACTGGTGTTTTAGGCAAGCAGGTTGTCATTGCCAGCGCTCAATCGACCGATGAAGCCTTGCAGGCAATTCTCGCATCATTCAATCTCTACCATTAATTTTTTAAAAGAATCCTTTGCCACGGCAAAGGGTTTTTGTACATAGAACTACCTAAAATTTTGTGCAAAAGGAAGATTCACCATGCAGCGTATCGCATCACATAAAACAGACCGGCCATCTGCTTCAGAGTTGGACTGGGGCATGATTTTAATTTTAATCTTGCTGATGTTAATTGGTCTGTATTCCCTGTACTTTGCTATTTTAAACGGAGGTAAAGACGCCTCGCCCATTAAAGCTGTTATTATGCAGATTGTTTACTGGATTGCTGGTGGCGTGCTGATTGCCTTCATCATGCACTTTGATGCCTTCCAGCTCTGGCGATTAGCCCCATTGCTCTATGCCATGTCCTTTGTCTTGCTGATTGCTGTTCTGATTTTTTACAATCGGGCTTTGTATGCGAATGCTGGTGCTAAGTCGTGGATTGTTATCGGGCCGGTTTCGATTCAACCAGCGGAATTTGTAAAACCGTTTTACATTGTGATGTTAGCGAAGATTGTTGCCACTCATAATCGTTTGTATCCAACGCACCGGGTTGATTCCGATTGGTTGTTAATTGCTAAGATTGCGGGATGCTTCTTACCGTTGGCTTTCTTAATCGCCTTACAAAACGATTTGGGAACGCTCCTTGTCTTTATGGCTATCACGGCTGGAATTGTCGTTGTTTCCGGTATTACCTGGCGGATTCTTGGACCTGTTTTTGCGGGCGTGGGTGTCTTAGGCGCTGGTATGATTTTCTTGGTGGCCTCAACCATTGGTCGAACCATCCTTGGGGCCTTGGGGTTCCAGTCTTACCAATTTGCTCGAATTGATGCCTGGTTGCACCCTGGACAAGATACTTCTAATACCGGTTATCAGACATATCAAAACCTCAAGGCAATCGGGTCTGGTCAACTTTTTGGGTCTGGTTTTGGTAACATGAAAGTCTTTGTGCCTGTTCGTGAATCGGATATGATTTTCTCAGTAATGGGTGAGTCCTTTGGTTTCATTGGGGGTGCCTTCTTAATCGCTTTGTACTTCTTTTTGATTTATCGCATGATTAAGGCAGCATTTAAGGCGAAAAACGCCTTTTATGCCTATATTGCGACAGGAGTCATTATGATGGTTTTGTTCCACGTCTTTGAAAACATTGGGATGAACATCGGTCTCTTACCATTGACAGGAATTCCGCTACCCTTTATTTCACAGGGAGGGTCGTCGCTGGTTTCGAATATGATTGGAGTCGGGCTGATAATGTCGATGTCTTATCAGCAGCAAAGCCGAACGTTCAACGATTCGAACGAATTTAATTTGTAAAAGGGTGCTATGGAAGAACTTGCTGCAATTCATGAAAAAACACGGGTCTTATTGTCACAGCTACGCAGTGGGGATGTTTATGAATCACTGCCTGAGTTACTCTTTGTCTTAAAGGAAAATGCGGATATGGAGCCGGCTGAGCCAACCCCTCGTCCCAGAGACTCGATGGCTGCCATTGAACAAATGCAGGTTTACCAGGATGTTTGGTCAGCCAATCATGAGGAATCAAATCAATTTGTGGCTGATGATGACTTGCGAGCATTCGTGGACCAGTTGTCTTCACCGAGTGCAAAGATTCGTGATACTGGTGCATTCTTCTTTCTTGGTAATGCCATCCAAAACGGTCATCTCAGCCACCAGCAATTAGACTGGTTGACGGCTGAAATGATTAGCGACGAGCATTTACTCACTCAAATTTTGCAGGAAGAAAATGATGGTGCTTATGGTCGTTCCTTTGCACTGGCTATTCTTTCGATTTTATTGATGGCTGATCAGCAAGCTGCTGAGCCTTTTATTGGCCCAGAGTTGATGATGGCAATCGTTGAACAGGTTAGCCTGTATACTCTGCTAGAGCGGGATACTCGCGGTTTCGTTCCTGGTCATGGATGGATTCATGCTTATACTCATTTAGCAAATATACTGGGTGCTATTTTTGACCGGACGGATGTTCCACGGTCTGACAAGCTGTTCTTGTTGGCTTGTATTATGACCAATTTCCGTCAATTAAATACACCGCTAACGATGGGGGAGCTGAACCGCCAAGTCGGTACCATCTTGCGCTTAAGTCGGAAGCATAGCCTTTATGCCGATTATTTACTGCTGTCATTAAAGTTGTGGCGGCAAGACCTTGTGAACGAGCCCTTTGCACAAACTCGGTCACGCTGGCAGAAATTATATAATCGAGTTGATTTCTTCCAGCAAATTTTAGCTTTTGGTCAAGACCAGGTGCCTGAAAAGGTCTGGTCATATGTCCAAGAGACTAAGAATTACCTTTCTTAATTGTCTTCGTCTCGCCAAATTGGCGAATGAAAAAATATTAACCCATGACGTCCGCCTTTTTGGTGGGCAAATAAAGGAATTTTGTTATGAGCAAAAAACATGTTGTGTTGTTGTTTGGTGGGAACTCGTCTGAGCACGATGTTTCCAAGCGGTCTGCCTATAATTACTACCAGGCCCTAAAGGAAACGGGCAAGTATGACCTTTCGGTCGTAGCGATTGCCCAAAACGGTTTTTTCTTGGATGCTAAGCGGTCATTTGAAATTATGAACCAAGCCGACGAGGCACCCCTGGTTGCTGAATACATGGAAAGCATTAATCCAACGGAAACGCTGGCCCCAATTGCTGCCTTGAAGGATTTGCCCCCAATCGATATCTTTTTCCCAGTTGTTCACGGTAATCTGGGTGAAGATGGGACACTTCAGGGACTTTTCCGTCTCTTGAAAAAGCCGTACGTTGGTGCTGCCTTGCGCGGCCACGCGATTTCCTTTGATAAGGTGATTACTAAGGAAATTTTGACGGCAAACGGTATACGCAATACCAAGTACCTGGTTACTTATCAAAATGATGACCAGCCACTAACTTGGGCAACCGTTGAAAAAGAATTAGGCTCACCGGTCTTTGTTAAGGCTGCTAACCAGGGATCATCTGTTGGTATTTCACGGGCAGAAAATGAGGCTGAATATCAGGCTGCCTTAGCTGACTCCTTCAAATATGATCGCAAAGTCCTGGTTGAAGCAGCCGTTAATGGTCCTCGTGAATTAGAAGTTGGTGTTATCGGTAACGATGACATCTTGGTTTCCGAAATCGGTGCCCACCAAGTTCCGGACCAGGGTGGCGATGGTAAGGGCTGGTACGACTACAAATCAAAGTTTGTGGATAACTCAGCCGTTGCCTTTGAGATTCCTGCCAAATTGCCAGAAGATGTTACGGCTGAAATTAAAGCCATGGCAAAGAAGGCTTACCAGGTCTTGAACTTGGCTGGAGAGGCCCGGATGGACTTCTTGATTGATGAAAATAATGTTCCTTATTTGGGAGAACCAAATACGCTGCCAGGATTTACGAACATGTCTTTGTTCAAGCGCCTTTGGGATTATTCCGATATTAACAACGCTAAGTTGGCCGACATGATGGTACAATATGGTTTTGAAGCTTACGAAAAGGAACAACAAATTTCTTATTCATTCGAATCATTGGGTGAAGAGAAGGTTGGAACTTTTAACGGTCAATAATTAATAATATTAAATAAAAAATGTCCCTTGCATAAAAGCAAGGGACGTTTTTTTACTGATTTTTACTTTTGAGCGAGCTTTTCGCAACGAACAACCAAGACGTCGATTGTTGCCATTCGAGTGACGAAAGCAGTGACAGAACCAACAACTAAACGCTCAACGGTGTTGAGTCCAGTTGCGCCAATCACAATCAAATCAGCTTTGATTTCTTTTGGAATATCGGTTGCAATCATGGTCTTTGGTGAACCATAGTCAATCCGATATGAAACGTTTGAGAGGCCGGCATCAGTAGCCTCCTTCTTGTAAGTTTCCAATGATTGACGGGCATCTTCTGTGATGGTATCAATCATGGTGTTATCAAAGGATGTGATGTTTTGAATGGCACGAGTATCAATGACATTAGCAATCACTAATTCAACGTTGCCGTCTTCTTTTGCCAGGGTAATTGCGCGCTTTAAGGCCGCCTCAGCTTCCTTTGAGCCATCCACTGGAACCAAAATCTTTTGGTAAGACTGTGTCATCGTAAAGACCTCTCTTTCTTTCTAGGTTCATTATAAGTCTTTTAAGACGAAATAAAAAGTGGTCTCTATGGAATAGAAAATTAGTTGGTATTAAAAGTTGGCTCAGTTCTTTTTATATCAGTATGAATCCACAAAAAAAGCCCGCCCGAAGGCGAGCCGTGGGTCATGCCCACGATACTCTATTGGTACCGTTAATCGCTACTCAGATTTTCCTCGAAATTATCGAGGTGGGCGTTTCACCGGGGGCTTTGACTACCGAACGAAAGGGCATGCCATGACCTGAGGATTCCCGTCCAAAATAAAAAGGTTGTAAGGAAAAAGCTGTTAATGTAGCAATGCGTATACCAGAGTATTCACTAATAGTATACTGATTTTGTCTAAAAATACTAGTCTTGACATTCTGATTTTTGTGAGTAATGACCAACAAAAATTGTCATTAAAAATCAGATTGGTATTGTTTATTTTAAGCCGCGACGCTGTTGGTTTTTGAGACTTTGGTTGACGTCTTTTAACTGCTGCTCGAAATTCGAGTTACCCTTCGGCTGGAAGTAGGCATCATCCTTGATGGCATCTGGGAGGTATTGCTGAGCAACCCAGTCATTGGGGAAGTCGTGAGGGTAGATGTAGTCGTTACCATGGCCGAGTTTCTCGGCGCCCTTGTAGTGACTATCGCGCAGATGGTCTGGGATAGCCTGGGCCTTTGAGCGGCCTGCTTGAGCGATGGCAGCATCCATCGCGGTGTAGGCTGAATTTGATTTGGGCGATAATGCTAACTCAATAATGGCATTGGCCAGTGGAATCCGTGCCTCGGGCAGCCCTAATTTTTCAGCAGTTTGAATCGCTGTAACGGCACGTTGAGCGCCATTCGGGTTGGCGAGGCCGATATCCTCGTAGGCAATCACAATCAGTCGGCGAACCAGGATTTGTAGGTCACCGGCAATAATCAGTCGGGCGGCGTAGTGCAGGGCCGCATCGACATCTGATCCTCGAATAGATTTTTGCAAGGCCGAAATAATGTCATAGTGGGCATCGCCATTCTTGTCGGCGACGAGTGACTGCCTCTGAGTCGTTTCTTCAACGACCTCCAAGGTCACCTGGATAATTCCGTTTGCATCCGGCTTGGTCGAAAGGACTGCTAATTCCAAGGAATTTAGGGCGGAGCGAAGGTCGCCGTTAGTTGCCTGGCTAAGGTGGGTGAGGGCTTCTTCGCTTAGATTAACTTGGTAGTTGCCAAGTCCGTTTTCTTTATCTGTCAATGCCTGTTTGATGGCTTTTTTGATGTCTTGGTCACTCAAAGGTTGGACTTGGAAAATTTGGGTTCGGGAACGAATGGCTGGCGTGACGTTTAAGTATGGGTTCTCCGTTGTTGCCCCAATCAAGATAATCGCGCCCGATTCGAGGTGAGGGAGGAGAAAGTCTTGCTTGACCTTGTTGAGACGATGAATTTCATCCAAAAGAAGGACAACTGTCCCCGACATTTTTGCTTCTTCAGCAACGACCTGTAAGTCCTTTTGCGAATCGGTTGCCGCGTTCAGGGCTCGAAAGGCAAAGTTTGTCGAACCGGCAATGGCCGAGGCAATCGAAGTCTTACCAGTTCCGGGTGGGCCATAAAGAATCATTGATGAAAGACGCTTGGCTTCCACCATCCGCCAAATGATTTTATTTTCGCCGACTAGGTCTTCTTGGCCAACGATTTTTTCAATTTTTGTTGGCCGCATCCGGTAGGCCAGTGGTTTTTGTCCGGGCATGAAGGCTCCTTTATCAGTATGGCTTTGTCTTGATAAAAAAGAAGCCGGTTGAAACCGGCTTCGTCAGGTTACAGGTCAATTGATTCCTGGTTTACGGCTGATTTTGCCGCAAGAATGACCGCGTAGGGGTTATCAGTTTGTGTTGTTCTTTCAAAATCGGATAAAAGGGTATAGGGGTGATTGGTGCTGACGGCCATTTGCAAGTAGTTGATGTAGGCATCACCACAAGCATCCTGGTCAATCAGTAAGGTCGTATCTGGCCAGTTGGCCATCCGTGCCTTGAGTTCATCTTGAACTTGGCTATCGTCGGCCTTTGATTCTTTAACGGCCGCGACTACTCGTTCACGAAAAGTGCCTAGGTAAAGGCGCTGTTCATCAGGGTTAATCTTGGGACCACCATTACCTTGCTGCCCCTGTTCTAAACGGCTGTTAACATCATCCATTGGGTTATCCTCCAATTACTTTACTACAGACAATTATACGGAAAAAGCTGTGGAGATTAAAGGCTTGTCTGCTATTTTTGGGTGTTATCCAACATTTGTCGGTTGATTAACCTAGTCTATTGAATGCTGTTAATGAAAAATCAGAAGCGGTGAAGATTTTATTAGAATTGGTCTAGTAAATCCAGTGAAACTTTGTCCCGTTTCATCAGTGGACATGTCAAAAAATCCATGTTATATTGATTTCGAAAATTGAATACGAATTATCTGGGGTGCCGACTGGCTGAGATTATACCCATTGAACCTGATTAGATTAACGTCTGCGTAGGAAGATAGTGATGATAGTTTTTTTGTAAGCTGTTTTTGCGTTTTTTGACGTAGAAACAGCTTTTTTGTTCAATTTTTAACAAAAGGGGATAGCAGCTGCAAGGGAAAACTGATTTTTGGCGGTCAGACCCAGAAGGGAGAAAAGAGATGGTCACAATTAATGGCGAACATATTGACAACATCGCTGGTGGAACGGTTTTGAGTTTACTTGAAGAACAAAACCGTCATCAGGACAATGTGGTTGTTGAACTCAATGGTCAAATTTTATCGAAAGCGGCTTTGGCTGAAACGGTGCTGGTTGAGAACGACAAAGTGGCAATTATTGCTTTTGTAGGTGGGGGTTAGGAAAAATGACAACGATTGCAATTGACGGCCAGGCGGTGGAATCCGTCTACCTAAAAATGAAGGATCGCAATGTAGCTGACAGTCAGGAAAAGTTGGCAGCTGCTCATGTGACGATTGCCGGTTCAGGGGGATTGGGGTCTAATATTGCCATTGCGCTGGCCCGGGCCGGGGTTGGTCATTTGACCTTGATTGATTTTGATGAAATTGAACATAGCAACTTGAACCGTCAGCAGTTTAAGCTAAGCCAGGTTGGCTTACCAAAGGTGTTGGCCCTGAAACAAAACATCCTGGAGTTTAACCCCTTTGTTGAGGTGACGACTTGGCAGGAACGAGTGACGGAGGACAATGTGTTGGACCTCTTCACCGGTGCCAATATTATCTGTGAAGCTTTTGATGATCAAAATGCGAAAGCAATGCTATTACGGCGGGCGCAAGAGGTTTTGCCAGAAACGCCGATCGTGATGGGCAACGGCTTAGCCGGTGTTCACGACGCTAATCAAATTCAAACCGTCCGGCAAAGTAACCATGTTTACCTTTGTGGTGATGGCCAAACCAAGGGAGCAGAAGGTTTGATGGCCGCTCGTGTTCTGATTTGTGCGGGTCATCAGGCGAACCAAATCCTACGTTTAATTCTAGAAAAAGAGACAGTAGAGGAGTAAAAAATGTCGACAAATGATCCATTGGTCATCGGTGGCCACCAGTTTGAATCACGCTTTATTTTGGGTTCTGGTAAGTACTCATACGAGCTGATTGACTCAGCGGTTAACCATGCCAAAGCGGAAATTATCACGATGGCTCTTCGCCGAACGAGTATAGCTGAGGAAAACATTTTAAACTTTATTCCGCAGGGAACAACAATCTTGCCAAACACTTCGGGGTGCACGAACGCTGAGGAGGCAATCCGGATGGCGCGAATTGCTCGTGAGCTGAGTGGGAGTGATTTTATTAAACTAGAAGTGATTCCTGATAAGCAGTATTTGATGCCCGATAACTATGAAACGTTAAAGACAACCGAAGTCTTGGCCAAGGAAGGCTTTATTGTCATGCCTTATGTCTTGCCTGATTTCAATATTGCAAAGCAATTAGTCGATGCAGGTGCTGCTGCCGTCATGCCATTGGGAGCACCAATTGGCACTAATAAGGGCCTTTCAAACAAAGATTTGATTCAAATTTTGGTCGACGAGATTGACCTGCCAATTATTGTGGATGCCGGAATCGGCCGTCCCAGTCAAGCGGCCGAAGCAATGGAAATGGGTGTCGATGCCATCATGGCTAATACGGCAATGGCAACAGCGGGGGACATTCCCCTGATGGCCGAAGCCTTTCACTTAGCGATTGAGGCTGGTCGCAAGGCTTACCTGGCAAAACCAGGACGAATATTGACGAAAAAGGCTGCACCATCATCACCGCTGGCAGGTGTGAGCCTTGGTTAGAAAGGAAAGGAGTGGCCATGATCCAGCCGAAACGGGCAAGGCTTCATCTATCATTAGCACAGAAAATCATCTTGATTAATTTTCTTGGTTGGGTTTTTATCTATGCCGATCGAACAATCTTAAATCCAGTGATGCCGGAAATTCAACGGTCTTTTGGTCTGAGCCATGCTGAATTGGGACTGATTTCATCTGTTTTTTTTTAACCTATACGGTTAGTCAGTTACCATTTTCACGTTTGGCTGATGGTCACTCGAAGAAGCTTGTTGTCGCTTTGGGCTTTTTCTTCTTTGCAGTAATGACTTTTCTATCGGGTATCGTGCCAACCTTTACTCTTTTTCTATTGGTGCGATCTCTGGTTGGTTTAGGTCAGGGCAGCTTTTACGGTCCGGCCTATGGATTAATTAATGAAAACCTTAGTGACCGCCATGCAACTTTGGGCATGGCCATTATTAATAGCGGGCAGGGTGTTGGACAGATTCTTGGCACCTTGCTGGCTAGTACGTTGGTAATTCAAAATCAGGACCACTGGTCAACCCCCTTTTTAGTGCTTGCCTTACCGACGGTGATGGTCGGTTTCCTGTACCTGTATGGCCTACCTAAAGAGGGCCGGCCAATTCGGTATGGGGGAAAGTCGGTGAATGCACGCGGTGGCCAACAGCAATCGCTCATCTCGTCGTTAGCAGCAAAATTAGCGCCAAAAATTTGGCGACCGTTTTTCAAACGGCCACTAGTTGGTGCCTATTGGCTTTTGTTTTGCTCGATTTATGGCCAGATTGCCATGTTAACTTGGTTGCCAACCTTTTTGTTGGGAATGAAAAATATTGACCAACGCTTTGTCGGTTTGATTGCTTCGATTGTGCCCTTGATTGCGATTCCAAGTGCCTTAATTTTGGCGAAAAAATTAGATCAAACAGCACATGCTAGACGATTTCTGTACCTTTTTGTACCGTTGTCGGCCTTGGCATTGGTGTTAGGCAGTCTGAGTCAAAATTCAACGCAGATTGTTTTGGCACTGATTTTGTATGGGTTGACCGGGAAAATGACGATTGACCCACTGTTGCTGCAAGTTATTCGTCGCCATGCACCAAAGGGGCGAGTCGCAACAACCTTTGGGCTCTATAACTTTATGGGGATGTTGGCCTCGATTACGGCGTCATATCTGACGGGCTGGTTAACGGATGTGACTGGAACTTTTTCGGTTGGTTTTGATTTAGCAGCGGCCTTGCTGTTGTTGGGGTTACTTGGTTTTGGATTGAGTCAGAGAAATGCAGGATAAAAAAATTACCGACCTTTTGGAGAGTTTTCAAGCAATTGGTCGCACGAAAAATCAGGGTTATACGCGGACGGTTTATGACCAGGCCTGGTGTCAGGCACAGAAGCAGTGTGTCAACATTATCAAGGAATTGGGACTGGTACCCTGGGTTGATGAAATTGGCAACTTGTATGCGACTGCTGATTTAACTTGGCCCAAAGAACCTGTAATTTTGGTTGGTTCGCACCTGGATACTGTTGTCGATGGTGGCCTATATGATGGCCTTTATGGCGCTTTAGCTGCTGTCTTGTCGGTTAGTCAGGTGACCAAATCAGAACAACGTTTGCGACAGCCACTCGTTGCCGTTATTTTTTCAGAAGAGGAAGGATCACGCTTTGATGCGACTTTTACGGGCTCACAATATTTACTTGAACGGGATTTGAAGGGCTTTGATGCCTTGGATGATGTTCAGGGACAGACCTTCGGCCAAGTTCGTCAAGCTGCGGTGGCTGCCCTGAGTCCCTTTGTTCAAACGGCGTCATGCTTAAAGATTACCCAATACCTAGAACTGCATATTGAACAGGGGCCGATTTTAGAGAATACGGGGATCAATATTGGTATTGTAACGACCATTGTTGGTCAGGAACGCTTTTTGATTCAGTTGGTGGGGCAGGCTAACCATGCTGGAACAACACCAATGGATTGCCGTGATGATGCCTGCCAACAAGCAGTTAGTTTGTTGGCGGACCTCTACCGTGAGTTAGCGCAGATTCCTGATTTACGCTACACCATTGGCAAAGTTCAGTTGGAGCCTAATGTAGCCAATGTGATTCCTGGCCTAGTTACTTTTTCGTTGGACTTACGCCACCAAGACCAGTCGGTTTTGTCAGAAGCTGTTGGTGTGGTGGCCAAACTAGTGGACCAGTATCGGGCAAAACTTGAGCGGACTACGGCAGTTATGCCCACCCAAATGGATATGGGTCTTCAGGGGGAGATTGCGGAAGCATGCCAATCAGTTGGTCTGACGCACCAATTCTTATCATCTGGTGCAGGTCATGATGCGCAGGTGATGGGGGAACAAGTGCCGACTGCCATGATTTTTGTCCCCAGCGTTGGCGGGGTTAGTCATGTACCAGATGAGAAGACAACACCAGCAGATTTGGAAAATGGCCAACGGGTTTTGACGGCCGTTTTGGCAAAATTAGTGGGGTAGTATGAACAAGACGAACCATTCCTCAAATATAACGGGGGATGGTTCTTTTGTGCTGTTTGATTCGTGAAAGATGAAAGTGTGGGTGGGGACGCTTTTAATTGGTAACGTTGCCCTTTTCAACGATTGTGTGGGTTATCTCTGGTCTGATTTTTTCAAGGTAAATTTAGAATGGAGGTGTAAGACTCTTGATAAAGAAAATAAGTCAAAACCCTTGGTAAGCTTGACTTCCAGTCGAAAACTATTCATAAAAGAATGGTTAGTCAACAAGATAAGGATTATTGTTGTTTTCTTAGGATTAGTGGGATCGCGATGCCAAAGCCAATCATAAGAGCACCAATTGTTGACCATGCGGATTGATGAACTTTGATGCTCACAAATGTGATGATTAAGCCCAAGATGATGTAGGAGGCACCGAAAGACAGTGATAACTTTTTGCGTTTACTTTGTTCCGTTATTGTTTTTAGTTTTTCCATACTGGTAATAGCCACCCAAGTAATAACAAATATGATGAACATGTTAATGAGCCAAGACATGATTTCTCTCCAATTATTGATATAATTGTTCTAGTTTAACATGTTTTTTTGGAATGAAGCCTAACCGTCTAAAGTCGACCTCTGCAACTAGTTTACAACCGAATTATTTGAGCAAAGAAAAAAGCCACTGCATAAGCAGTGACTTTTCAACCAGAAAGAGTTAATTAAATTAGCCCAAACGGTTGTAGTATTCGACGATCAAGGCTTCGTTGATGTCAGCATCCAATTCTTCACGTTCTGGCAAACGAACGAAAGTACCTTCAAGCTTGTCAGCATCAAATGAAACGAATTGTGGACGTGAAACTACTGATTCAACAGCGATTTGGATAGGCACAATGTTCTTTGACTTTTCACGAACAGAGATAACCTGACCAGGAACAACTTCGTATGATGGAATATCAACGCGCTTACCATCAACCAAGATGTGACCGTGGTTAACCAATTGACGTGCTTGTTGGCGAGTAGTTGCCAAACCAAGACGGTAAACCAATGAGTCCAAACGGCGTTCCAAGAAGATCATGAAGTTGGTACCGTGAGTACCTTGACGAACCTTGCCGGCCTTGTTGAACAATGAGTGGAATTGACGTTCAGTCAAACCATAAGTGAAACGCAACTTTTGCTTTTCGCGCAATTGCATTCCATATTCAGAAACCTTTCCACGACGGCCTTGGCCATGGTCACCAGGTGCGTAGGCACGACGTGACAATTCCTTACCAGTTCCAGAAAGTGAAACACCCAAACGACGTGAGATACGCCATTTTGGTCCAGTATAACGTGACATGTATATGTCCTCCAAAATGTATTTTGCTGTACATTTGAGGGTCGGCACCAGATGCGTGCAGCGTCAAGAAAAATCGTTTCTCAGTGACTGTAGCCAAGTCCTTACTAACGAGTTTGGACGTTGTTGACGCGCTTCTTTACCGACTGCTACTCAATACAACTTCAACAAGTATAGCAAATCAGAAGAAGATTAGCAAGGGAAAATTGATGGTAAAACCCAGCCATCGTCGATTCTTTTGCAATCTTTTTGTAAAATCTAGACTGAAAAGAGTAAAAAATCTTAAGAAAGGGATAAAAGGAAGTAAATGGGTCTGATTTCATCAAACAATAGTGTATGGTGGACTTAATTAGTAAATAAAGCTGAGGGTTTAGTACATATGTGGATTATTATTGCAATTATCGTGATTATCGCTATCTTAATCGGCCTTGGTTGGGCGGTTTTGATACAGCGCCAAGCCGCCGCACAGGTAGGTGATTTTAGCATGGCTAAAAAAGCGCTCATGGATGAAGACATCGCAACTGATTTAGCCGCCGCACGGAAGGTCGCATTAGCAGGCCAGGCTTTGCAAAATTTCCAAGAAACGGAAAAGATTTACCGTGACTTGCGCAACCATCGTTTTGCGGCGATTGATGCGGAAATCAATCGAGCAATGCAACTGAGCGCAGGTTTGAACGTTAGGAAAACAAGGAAGTCATTACAATCTTTATTGGATCAAATGACGGAAGCTGCTGCCTTGCAAAAACAGGTTGTTTCAGGACTGGAAGATATTCAGCAAGAAAATCAAATTCAACGTCAGGCAATCGATCAATTACACGGTGACTTTGACGATATTACGGATCGGTTAACAGCTACAGATAATCCTTACGGCCCCAGTGCCCCTGCTCTATTAGCCTTTTTATTTGATGAAGAAGAAGAGTACCAACGCTATCAAGAACTAATTGAGTCTGGAGACCGAGTCAAGGCAGCCCAAAAGTTTGAAGAGGTGGGGATGATTGCTGGTCAAGTGCTCGATTATATGCAGAACCTGCCAATTTTAGTTACCACCTTTAATGAAAAATACTTGGATCAGATTAACGAGTTAAACACGAGTTGGCACGATTTGACGGATCGTGGCGTTGTTTTTGCAGAAGGTGTTGTTGAGGAAGCCTTGAATGAAGTCGATGACCTGCGCCTCCAAGGACTCAAGGCGATTGCAGGTTTGAAAGTCAAGGAAGCAAATACTATTTCAACGACTTTGAACCAGAAGATTCAAGAATTGTATGACCTTATGGAAGAAGAATATCAGGCTTATCACCGTTACTTTAAGCAGCAAGAACGTGTGAATATGGAATTTGATCGGGTTAAGGAACAAAACCATTCTTTGCTCCTTGAGCTAACTTATTTGAAGGGACGCTTTATCCTTGGCCATGAAGAAGAAGACCGCCAAGCTAGTTATCACCATGATATTGAAGGCTTAGTGTTGAGCCAACAAGAAGTTCAACGAGCCTTAAAGGAAGGCAGTCAGACATACAGCTGGGCGGTTACGCGCCAAGAAAATTGGTTTTCAATTTTGAGCCAATTAGATAGTGACCAGGTCGCCTTGTACCATCAAATTGAAGAGTTCCAACCCGCTTTGAAGTCTGCTAAGGAGCACACGGCTGGCTATATTGATCAAATTCGCGGTGTGAAGCGATCGCTTGAACGTCGCGACTTGCCGGGGTTACCTGAGGATTTTCTACAAAAATTTTTTGCAGTGAGTGACGAAATTACGCGTCTAGACGAGGCTGTGTACGCAGGTGAAGTTGATCTGGACGATGTGCAGCGTCAATTAAACATTGTTGCTGCTGACTTTGATACCTTAAAGGAACAGGCCCACGATGTGATTATCGCTGCTGATTTGGCTGTTTCACTGCTTCAGTACGCTAATCGTTACCGCGAACAAGACGAAGGAGTTGCGAAGGCGTTGAAGGTGGGGCAAAAGCTTTACCAAGTCGATTTTGATTACGATGGTGTGATTAAAGAGATGAAGCCAGTCTTGCAAGTGGCTGAGCCCGGAGCCTTCGAGCGTCTCCAGAAAAATCAGGACCCGGTTCTTCTATAAGGCAGATTACAAGTTTAATTCGAACGCATCCGTAAAAACTTCCAATGGTGTTTGATAATGATGTAATTTCATGGGCCGCTTGTTAATGAGTTCAACCGCCTCATATAAT
>NZ_CAUZLS010000005.1:0-121379 GCF_963580785.1 Fructobacillus cardui
ATGGGCCATTAGCTCAGTTGGTTAGAGCGCTGTGTTGATAACGCAGAGGTCCCAGGTTCGAGTCCTGGATGGCCCATAACAAAGAAGACTCCGGTCTTCTTTTTTTGTGCAAGAAGTTAAGATAGTTACGGGTTTTGGCTTCTTTTTTGTGTTTTCAGATAGCTTTTATCAGCATATTGGTTTTAGAACAACTTTGTCTAACCTATCCAGAAATTGTATAATCAGATTATGGAGAAACTGGAAAATGACAATTTAAAGCCCTTTGATATTGATCATCTGAGTGCAGATCAAAGTGGTATTTTTGCTGATTTACAAGGGTACATAAGTGAGGGTTTGAAGACACCCGGCCATCACGTAGCGGTGATTGAAGGCGCTGCAGGAACAGGTAAAAGCGTTTTACTAACAAAGCTGTTCAAGAATATTCGACGAGGTATGAAAGACCCTGACAGTCCCTATCAGGGGTTAAAAACGGTTTTTACCGTTAACCATCCAGAGCTGTTAAAGGTTTACCAGGAAATGGGCGCGCGCTATCGAGATCTTTATAAAAAAGATTATGTTCGGCCAACATCACTGATTAATAGTGCGCTTAAGACGGATAGTCACTATGATGTCGTTTTAATCGATGAGGGTCATCTCTTACTTAGTAAGCGAGAGCCCTATATTCGTTTTTTCCAGGACAATCAATTAACTGAGATTATCAAGTTAGCGAAGGTTGTGGTCGTTGTTTTTGATTTTCAGCAAGTCATTCAGGGCAAGATGTTTTGGAATGAAAAGCTGTTAAATCAGGTTTTAACTCCCTATGACCATCGAATTTTCCCAATGAACTTTCAATATCGAATGGAAGCTAATGCTTCAGTGTCGACCTGGATTGATAACTTTGTCACTGGCAAACTGTCCCCTTTGCCAGCTGATCAGGGTGATTACGACCTGGGCATCTTTGAACGAGCAGATGCGCTCTTTGAAACAATTAAGGCGCGCAACCAGCAGGGTGGTCTAGCACGTGTGCTGGCAACAACCGGCTTTCAGCGGCGGGCCGATGGTGCCCACCATGTGGTATTGGATGGGTTTGACTTACCATGGGATGAATTTGATGCGCAGGTTAAGACATGGCCGAACAGACCGGAATCAATTAACCAGGTTGGTTCCATCTACACGGTTCAAGGCTTTGATCTGAATTATGCGGGTGTCTTGCTGAGCCCAGCATTTGAGTATGATGTTAAGACCGACCGGATGATTGTTAATCCGACAAAGGTGACTCACAAAGAGATTTATAAAAAGAACCCTAATTTGACGGATGCTGATGCCATCGCCCAGGCCAAGACTGATTTTATGTACAATGCTTTAAATATCTTAGCTAAGCGTGGTAAAAAAGGGCTGTATTTAAAGGCAGCTGACCCTGACCTTAATAACCGCTTGCTTGAATTGCAAGCTCAAGCAAAATAAAAGAAGCCAAAGCCCTTAATCGGGTGGCTTCAACTAGAAAAACCGGTTATTCGGTTTTTTTATTCAATTAAATTATTCGACAGACCATTCATCAAAGTTAGCGATAAAATCAGTTGGTTGGTTAACTTCTTTGGCCACTTCGGCCGGTTTGGAAACGCCGGTGTAAACCAAGAGGGTATCGAGGCCGTTTTTGATACCAGCCAGGATGTCGGTGTTGTAGTTGTCACCAACCATGACGGGACGGTCGGGATGGTTGAGTTTGGCCAGCGCACCTTCCATAATTGGGGCTTCTGGTTTAGCAATAATAGTGGGTTCTACTCCGGTTGCCGTTTTGAGAGCAGCGACAAGAGAACCGGCACCAGGCAACATACCCTCTTCACTTGGCAGGTTTGTATCAGCATTTGTCGCGATAAACTTTGCTCCACGAGCAATGGCGAAGGTTGCTTCCTTGAGCTTCTGGTAGGTGAAGTTACGGTCGAGGCCCATCACAACAACGTTGGCTTCATCAGCTGAAACTAGGTCGATGCCGGCATTTGCTAAGGCATCTTTTAGGCCAGCTTCGCCAATTAGATAGACCTTTTGGCCACCATCAGTCAAACCTTTAACATAGTCAGCGGTCGCCATGGCTGAGGTATAAACTTGGTCAACCGTTGTTTTGATACCATGGTTGATTGTTAGGTTGTCAGCGACGTCCTTGGCTGTTTTTGTTGAATTATTGGTGACAAACAGGTAAGGAATCTTGGCAGTCTGCAACCGTTCAATAAATCGTTTAGCGGCTGGAATGGGTTGCTTGCCATGGTAGATGGTTCCATCAAGGTCAATTAAATAAGCATTATACTTTGGCATAAAAATATCCTCTTTAGCGGTTCGATTGATTCTATTGTCACGTATTTATTTAAAATTAGCAAGGGAAAAAGAGCGGGTTTTAAAAACAGAAAAAAGATACGTGCTTGAAATGATTTTTAACTGAAAGCCCTCACAAATAGGCGTATAATGGCCTTATTATGGAAAAAGACGTACAAAAAAAGCCGCATCGTTTAAAGGCGGTTGAAGAAGCAGGTCGAACAAAAATCCAGACCCGCTTAGGTTTTTATACATTATTAGTTTCGCTATTCATCTTGAAAACTTTTTTGGCTTACGGGATGGATTTTAACTGGATGCACGTGTCGTCATTGTATCAAGTTTTCTTGATGTTGATTAACCCAATCGGGTTTACGATGCTGATTTTTGCGTTGCCGTTATTCTTTAAAAATCGTAACCTGTATTACGGTGGGATGATGGTTTTATATACAGCGCTGACAACCTACCTTTATATTAGTGTGACTTATTATCGTGAATTTACTGACTATTTGAGTGTTAACGTGATTTTGAACTACTCGTCAGTTAACCAGGGTGGTAAGGCGGCTGGTGCGATTAGTTTTAGCGCCCACGACTTTTTATTTTGGATTGACGTTGTGATTCTTTTAGGTTTTTTGTTGTTTAAAAAGATTAAACGTGATCGAAAAGAGGTGCGTCCTGGCAAAACCTCAACCTTGATAGCCATTGGCTGGTTAATGATCATGGCCAATTTGGCACTGGCTGATGTTGATCGGCCCCAGTTGTTGACGCGGCAATTCGACCGGGAATATTTGGTTAAGTATTTGGGTATTGGTCCCTTTACAATCCTTGATGCCTATAACACCTTTAAGACCAGTCAGGTGCGAAAATCAGCGAAACCTGAAGAACTGCAAAAGGTGAAAAAGTACGTTCAAGACCACTATGTTGGCATGAATCCAACCTATGCTGGCAAGGCGAAGGGTAAGAACGTTATTGTGATTCATTTGGAGTCATTCCAACAGTTTTCGATTGATCGGAAGGTCAACGGACAAGAAGTAACACCGTTCTTAAATTCTTTGTATCACAGCAAGGATACGATTGCCTTCGATAATTTCTTCCACCAGGTTGGCCAAGGAAAAACGTCCGATGCTGAAAATCTATTAGAGACATCGACTTATGGTCTGCCACAAGGTTCGCTCTTTGCCAAGTTGGGTAATGACCAGACTTTCCAGGCCATGCCGTCAATTTTGAACCAACGAGCGGGCTATTCATCAGCTGTTTTCCATGGTAATACCGGGTCGTTCTGGAACCGAACGAACGTCTATAAGAATATGGGTTATCAGAATTGGATTTCGGGTGAGTACTTTGATACGAGTGGCAAAAAATCAACCGCTTGGGGCTTGAAAGATAAGTTACTCTTTAAGGATTCAGTTCCATACCTGGAACGATTGCAACAGCCGTTTTATGCGAAGTACATCACGGTTTCCAACCATATTCCATACGAAATTGATAAGGATGACCAGGATCCTAATTTCCAAACGTCTAATTCCGGTTCTAAGTATATTGATAATTACTTTATTACTAACCATTATTTGGATCAGGCCATTAAAGAATTTTTCGATTATTTGAAGAAATCAGGTTTGTACGACAATACGATGGTTGTGCTTTATGGTGACCACTACGGTATCAATAACACGGATACGAAGTATTTGGCCCCACTTTTGGGTAAGGATCCAAGCAACTGGACGGACCTGGATAACGAAAACTTGCAACGGACACCATTGATTATTCATATTCCAGGATTAAAAAATGGGGGCATTAACCACACCTATGGTGGTGAAGTTGATGTGGCTCCAACAATCGAGCATCTTTTGGGGATTTCAAGTAAACGTTATATTCAGTTTGGCCAGGACCTTTTGTCGACGAATCGAAGCCAATTGGTTGTGATGCGTAACAAGGATTGGATGACGCCAGAGTATGCTTCTATTTCTGGTACAATCTGGGATACTAAGACGGGTGAAAGGGTCATTGATCCAACGCCCGACCAGGAAAAATTGTTTAACAAGTATCAGACAGAAGCAAATGAAAAGCTTGCCATGTCTGACACGCTGAACCAGAAGAATTTGCTGCGTTTCTACCATCCAGACGGCTTTAAGGCGGTTGATGCAGCAGCCTATGATTATTCGAAATCGAAGACATTGGCTCGCTTCAAAAAGGCCAATGAAAATCAGAGTTCAACGTCCTTGTACACTCAGCATGGCGATCAGAGTACTGTTGGTGACTATCTCACGAATGCGCCGGAAATTAATGATAGCCCAGATTCATTGCTATCGGACTATCCAGGTGCTTCAGTCGCTTTTGCGCCAAGTAGTGCAAGCAGTAGCAGCAGTGTAAGTAGTAGTAACTAACACGAAATCAGGGGAAACCCTGATTTTTTTACTAGGGAAAAGAAATGGTTGCAAAATATCAACGAGAAATTACCATTATGGATCGCTTTGCCGGCTTGGCGGTGAAAGATTACTTGAAACAGATTTTTTTGCCAAAGCATTTGCGGGGGAATTTACGACAATCAAGGGGTTTACAGGTTAATGGCCAACAGGTCTCGACAGCATACGTTTTACGGACTGGTGAGCATTTAACCCTGACCTTCCGAGAAGAGGTCTTCTTGGACCATCAGGGCCCTTATCCGGCCAACATGGCGGTCTCCCTTGCCATAGTCTATGAAAACGAGGACCTGATGGTGGTGAACAAGCCCGCTGAGATGAAGATGCACCCGCATTCGCCGACGGAAACGGATACGCTGCTCAATTATGTGAATGGTTATCTTCAAAAAAATCCGCAAAAGTCAGCTGGTCAATCGGCTCAGGCCTTTATGGTCCACCGCTTGGATCGGGCGACCTCTGGACTAGTCATCGTGGCTAAAAATCCAATTGCTGTACCGATTTTAAACCGGTTGATCAAAGAAAAAATTATTCAACGCACCTATCTGGCACGGGTTACTGGTCTCTTTGACCAAAAGACCGGAATTTTTGACCAAAAAATAGGCAATCATCCAAGTGATGATCGCTTGCGTTGGCTTACGCCTTCTGGCCAAAACGCCACAACCCACTATCGGGTCTTAGAAGAAGATAGCGAACGCGACGAGAGCCTTGTCCGCCTTGAATTGGAAACGGGTAGGATGCACCAGCTTCGGGTCCATTTGGCCGGCAATGATCATCCTATTAATGGGGATGATTTGTATCAGGGCAAGGCTGGTAAGCGACTAGCCCTGCATTCAACGGCTCTTTTATTGGTCTTACCTTTTACTGGTGAACAAGTTTTGTTAGAAAGGCGAGAGGGTCTGATTTAAAAAAATTAGTAATTAAAAAGGTCCTGACTTTCTAGTCAGGACCTTTGTTGTGTTATAAAAGATGATTATTCGGCAACTGATTTAACAACGGCGTCATCTTCGTTCATGAAATATTTAACGACCAAGCCGGCTAAGAGACCACCCAAAATCTCGGCAATTAAGAAGTACCAGAGATGGGCAGAGGAGGCCAATCCCTTGTAAAGAGCTGGAGCAAGGACGCGAGCGGGGTTAACCAGGCCGTTTGTAAGGGGATAAGTTACAAAGGAAATCAGGGTGAAGCTAATCCCGGTGATAGCGGCGCTTTGCTTGACGTGCTTTTTCAATGCCACTAGGGTGATAAAGACTAGGACAAAGGTAAAGAACAATTCAATGGCCACTGCTAACCAAACGGAAATGGCACTGGCTGCTGATGGTTCTAACAAGGAGAACAATTGGCTCGCCTTAACAGAAGACGTTGATGAAGAGGATGAGGAGCTTTGTTGTGCATTAATGATTGGGATTAACGTATAAACCGAAAGGGTCAATCCGGCAAAGGCACCAAGGAATTGGGCGAGGAAATAACCGCCAAAGGTTTTCCAAGAGATGTCTTTGTTGATGGCTGCTCCTAAGGAAATGGCGGGGTTAAAGTGACCACCGTTAGCCATGGGGCCAAAGATAAACATCAAGGCTGCTAATGCTAGGCCAAAAATCGCCATGGCATCAAAGAGCTGACCCGTTTGGAAGGTCGTGACGTAAATCAAGGCAGTGGTCGCGAAGATCACCAACAGCATCGTCCCAAAGAATTCTGCAAAATATTTGCGCATAAAAAAAGCTCCTTTTATTTGTACTCAACTGCTCATTATACAGCTTTGACATAAAAGAAACTTTAAAAATTCTAATCTTTTCTCGCTTACTTGTGTAAGAGCAGCGCATTGATGGCCACAACAACCGTTGAAAGCGACATCACGATGGCCCCAATCAATGGGTTTAACATGATGCCGGCAAAGGCGAAGAGGCCGGCGGCGGTTGGAATGGCTAGGATGTTATAGCCAGCTCCCCACCAGAGGTTTTCAACTTCTTTGCGGTTAGCGTTATGGGCTAAGTTAATTAAATCGATAATCTTTGGTAGCGATTGCGAAATTAACACGGCATCGGCTGAAGCCTGGGCTACGTCGGTTCCCGCACCAATGGCCACTGACAAATCAGCTTGAGCCAGGGCTGGAGAATCGTTAATCCCATCGCCGATCATCATCGTCTTACCCTTTTGTTGGTACTGCTTGACCAAGTTGATTTTGTCTTCTGGTGAGACTTCTGCCTGGACAACATTGATTCCCAATTCTTGGGCGACCTTATTGGCCGTCTTTTTGGCATCACCCGTGACAAGGACAGGGGTAATTTGATGGGCCTTAAGTTGGGCAACAAAGTCTTTGGCTGAATCTTTAATGCTATCACCAAGGGAGACAGCGGCCAAGACTTGATGGCCGTCGGTTAGGTAGGAAATGGAACCATCGGCATCCAGTGGTTCGAAGTCGATGTGTTGTTCCGTTAGGTAACGTGCTGAAACCAGGAAGTAATGCTGACTGTTGACGGTACCACTAATCCCAGCTCCAGCAATGGTTTGGACATCCTGGCCGGCCGTAACGGTTACACCATCGTCTTTTGCTTTTTGGACGATAGCCTTAGCCAGAGGATGGGAAGACTGCTGTTCAAGGGCGGCCATGATGGCAAGGGCGTCGTGATCGCTGATTTTGTTCGTGACTAATTTCTGCACTTGAAAATGACCGTTAGTCAAAGTACCGGTCTTATCCATTAGGGCATAATCCAAGTGCTTAGCTGACAGCACTGCGCCGTGCTTCTTAATTAAAATACCATCCTTGGCTGCCAGTGCCTTGGTTCGCTGGATAACCAATGGAATGGCCAAACCTAAAGCATGGGGGCAGGCAATGATGAGTGTTGTTACGGCGATATTAAAGGCGGTTGTTAGGCCGCTAATAGCGGTCCAAATAAGGAGTGCCAAGATGGCAGCCGTTAAGCCAACCCAGAAAAGCCAGCCGGCAACCTTATTGGCTAGCGATTCGGCCTTGGAGGAGCTGGCTTCCGTTTGGTTCAAAGTCTTTTTGAGGTGGCCGATAAAGGAATCATCACCGACGGCTGAAACCTGAACGAGCAAAGTGCCTTCGCCGTTAATTGTTCCACCAATGACGGAGGAATTTTCAGCCTTTTTGACAGGCTTTGATTCACCGGTCATGAGGGACTCGTCCACTTGGGATGAACCTGAAAGGACGGTTCCATCGGCGGGGAAAGATTCACCGGCCAAGACCTGAACGACAGCACCATTCGTGAGGTCACTGACGGGCTTGTCGGTGAAGGAATCGCCTTCCTTAACATGGGCCGTTGCTGGAGTAAGCTTTGAAAGTTCGGAGGTTGCGTTGCCGGCCTTCATAGTGGCTTGCATTTCGATCAGGTGCCCCAAGAGCATGATGACGACCAGGGTACCGAATTCAAGGAAGTAGTCCATGGCATCGACCTTAAAGAAGGTCTTGGCGATAAAGGCATAGACGGAGACCCAGAAAGTCACTAAAAGTCCCATAGAAATCAGCGACATCATCGCTGGTTTCTTTTGCTTCAACTCGATTTTCGCGCTCGAAAAGAAGGGTTGGGTACCAACAGCATACATGGCGACTGCCAAAATCAGCATTACCCAGTTAGAACCGGGGAATGTCAATGTGATCGGTAGGTCAACGCCCATAAAAGGGGCGACGAAAAGAAGTGGAATCAAGAGGGCGAAAGACCACCAAAACCGCTGCTTCATATTGCTGTGGTTCATTGGCATACCGCCCATGTCCCCCATGCCAGACATATCGTGGTCCATTCCGGGCATGCTACCCATGTTTGACATGTCGTGGTTTTGGTGGTCCATCTTCATTTGGCCGTGGTCCATTTGCATGTGGTTGTCATGGCCCTGATGATTGTGACCCATATCCATGTTGCCCATGTCACCGTGGTCATCGTGAGAGTGGCCCATCTTCATTTGACCATGGTCCATATTCATGTGGCCGTCGTGACCTTGATGGTCGTGGCTCATGTCCATGTGCCCCATGTCTTTTTTCTTGTTTTCTTCATGGTTTTTGTGATTCATGTGACCGTTCTTGTCAAAGTCGTCTGCCATAAAAAACTTCCTTTCTAAAAACGAATTTATTCCTTTACTGGTCTAACTTAAAACAAATTCTAATATTATGCAAGTTCTTGACCTTGCATTAAAAAAATCAGCAAGATCGATTTTTAATAAAAAAGCTGTTAAAACGGGGATAGAAAGGGTTTTGAAGCAAAAAAATCACTTTAATTAAGTAAGAAAATGACACTTATTTTTACATGATTGGTATAGTTCCTTTTTGATTGAGATAACAAAGAAGTTTCATTCAGGTGCGAATCAGGATGTCATCAAGGTAGCATCTAACAGTAATGACTTTTAACCAGCTTCTTGCATTTTTTGGCCAAATTATGTACATTAGTATGCGGTTATTTATCGCTTATTCTGCGCATGGTTGAGCCATTTTCGGCCAAAAAGGAGACCCTGATTTGCCCAATAAAATTGTCAGAATTTAACTATTTTCAAATAATCCAATTACCTATCTAAAAGGGGAAATTATGGCTAATCAAAATGAACAGTCGCTAGCGGCTGAATTTAAAGAAGAGGAAAGCGCCTTCTGGTCACTGGGGATTGCAACAATCGTGTTGGCGGTGGTTATCGGCTTTGCCGCACTCTTGTTGTCACTCTTTTTGGAACATGTGGAAGTTTTGTTCTTGCACTTCCATGAATCGTTCCGCCACTATAGCCCAAACAGCGCCAGTCCACTGCGACGTTTTCTATCGGTTGTGATCGGCTCGACCATTGCTGGCTTTGTTTGGTGGGCAATTCGTTCCCGTGGACGCAAAATTGTTGGCATTAATGCTGCTTTGAAAGGTGACAAAATGCCACCGATTAAGACGGCCTTAAACGTTTTAGCTCAGATGTTCTTTGTTGGAACGGGTGGGTCCGTTGGTCGTGAATTAGCACCTCGACAGGCCGGGGTCATGCTAGCCCAGGTTTATCAAAAGAAGACTGCCAAATGGCGGTTCTTGAAGTTGAGCCAGGAGGATCAAAAATTACTCTTGGCCGCCGCCGCTGGGGCCGGATTTGCTGGCGTTTATATCTCGCCAATTACGGGGATGCTGTTTGCCGTCGAATTGCTATTGAAGAAGGCATCCGTGAAAACGATTTCGGTGTCTTTGATTATGTCGACGATTGCTGCCTTGATGGGGGCGATTGTGAAGGGCTTTGATCCTTACTATGCCTTATCAAAGGTTGATCACTTCTCGCTGATTTTACTGGTTGTTTCTCTCATCATCGGCCCAATTGCCGGCATCTTTGGGGCATGGGCAAAGCAGGCTTTTGCCTGGGCGCAGAAATATCAGGCGAAGGGAAAGTGGCTTTGGTTGACGATGCCTTTGGTCGGAGTTGTTACTGGGTTAACTGCCTGGGCCTTCCCTTACGTGATGGGGAATGGCCGTGCCACTGCCCAGTATGCCTTTTTGCAAACGGACCATCACTTGCTATACTTCTTCATCGCCCTTGGTTTAGCTAAATTTGTGATGACCTTCTTGAGCTTGTATGCCGGTGGTACCGGAGGTACATTGACACCCTCGATTGCCTTGGGAAGTGTCTTGGGCTTGGTTGCTTCCGTGCCTTTGGCACCGCTGTTTCCGGGCATCTCACCTTGGCAGTTCGCTTTGATTGGGGCCGTTGCTTTGTTGGCAGCCTCCCAGCAAGCGCCACTGATGGCCATGTTTATGGTCTTTGAAATCAGTCATTTGGACTATTCAGCTTTGATTATCTTTGCCCTTGCAGTGGCCTTGTCATCGTCAACTGCTAAGATTTATTTGAACTGGTGCGACCGTCGTGCTGCAGCAAAATCTAAATTAAGTTAATTTCACTAGAAATGTCAGAATGTTTTTCAACATTCTGGCATTTTTTATTACAGATAATACATAGGAAAAATGCGGGTTTCTTCCCATTGTTCGCCTTTAGTCTAGAAAACCCTTTTTATATGAGAAAATTATTATTAAAGAGCGAACACAAGTCGCGTTAGTTTTGTTATCATGTGTTTAAAGCGAACTCCACTTTTTGAAAGTGGCTCTATATCGATAAAACACGAACAATACAGGAGGCGTACCGCATGACAGCGCGCGTAGCAGTGGTGATGGGTTCTAAAAGTGATTGGCCAACAATGAAGCTGGCCTTTGATTTGTTGCAAGACTTAGGAATTGCAGCAGAGAAGCACGTAATTTCAGCTCACCGAATGCCGGTTCAACTACAGGAGTTTGGTTCACAGGCCAGAGAGAATGGCTTGGACGTTATTATTGCCGGAGCAGGTGGGGCAGCTCATTTGCCTGGGATGTTAGCCGCCAGCACAACAATCCCCGTTATCGGGGTGCCAGTTAAGTCAAGCAACTTAAACGGTCTTGATTCACTTTTGAGTATTGTTCAAATGCCCGGAGGAGTGCCAGTCGGCACAATGGCTATCGGTAATTCCGGTGCCAAGAACGCAGCCCTTTATGCCGCTTCGATTTTGTCATTACAAGATGAAAAGATTGCCGCTAATTTGGCTGATTTCCGCGCTAAGCAAACGTCTAGTTCAATCGAAAGCGAGGGGGAGTTGCAATGACAGAGGCTAATCGTTACCTCGAACCAGGGAAGACCATCGGAATTATCGGTGGCGGTCAGCTAGGGCAAATGATGGCCCTTTCGGCTAAGGAAATGGGTTTTAAGGTGATTGTTTTAGACCCAACGCCAGCCTGCCCAACTGCTCAGGTTTGTGATGATCAAATTGTGGCCGAATATGACGACCAAAAGGCCCTCCAGGAACTGGCGAACCGGTCAGATGTTTTGACTTATGAATTTGAAAACGTCAGTCAAGAGGCCCTAAAGGACTTGAAGGATGCTTATGTACCACAGGGTGTCCGCCTCTTAGAAATTACCAGTAACCGCTTAGCGGAAAAAGCCTTTATTCGCGATGAAGCCCAGGTGCCGGTTGCTAAGTTTGCCCGGGTTGAAAGCCCAGCGGATTTAGATCAGGCGGTCACTGAAGTTGGTTTGCCCGGGATTTTGAAAACGGTCAGTGGTGGTTACGATGGCCATGGCCAATTTGATTTAAACACTGCCGCTGATGTTGAAAAGCTTAAGGCCAACTGGCCGGGTGGTGTACTAATTTTAGAGCAAAAGATTGCCTTTACCAAAGAAATCAGCGTGATGGTAACTCGGACGAAGCAGGGGCAATTGGTAACGTGGCCAATTTCTGAAAACGTTCACCAAAATCATATTTTGAAAACCTGCATGATTCCAGCAGCGATTACCAAAGACCTGGATAGCCAAGTCCATGAAATCGCCAAGACGATTGCCGACAAGCTTGATTTGCGTGGTGTCTTGGGCATTGAACTCTTTGTCGACCAGAACAGCAACCAGGTCTGGGTCAACGAGTTAGCCCCACGGCCACATAACTCAGGTCATTACACGATTGAAGCCTGCAATATTTCTCAGTTTGAAGGGCATATTCGCAGTATCGTCGGCTTACCAATTCCAGCAATTAAGCTCCATGACCGCGCGATGATGGTCAATTTGTTGGGGGATGAATTGTTAAAGGCGCGTCAGGCCTTCCCTGACCATGCCGACTGGCATTTCCATGATTATGGAAAGGCAGCTGTCAAGCCCGGTCGGAAGATGGGCCACCTTACGGTGGTGGGTCAACCGGCGATCGAAGATTTAAGCACATATTTCCAAACCATTTAATCAGGAGAGTAAGGAAAAATGACAGAAAATACAGTTGAATTTGACGGACAGCAACTTACCCGTGGTGACTTGCTTTATGAGGGAAAGGCCAAGCAGGTCTTTGCAACCAACGATCCTTCCATTATCTGGATGCACTACATGGACCAGGTAACTGCTTTGAACGGGAAGGTAAAGGAAGAATACAGTGGTAAGGGTGAGCTGAATTCAAGTATCTCAAACCTCCTCTTTACTTACTTGTCTGACCAGGGCTTGCAACACCACTGGTTGGGATCAATTTCTGCAACCGATGAATTGGTGAAGAAGGTTGATATCATTCCTTTGGAAGTCGTTACGCGCAACTATACAGCGGGGCACTTTGTTTCTCGCTTTGGGGTAGAGCCAATGCAAAAGTTGTCACCCCGCGTGCAAGAACTGTATTACAAGTCCGATGAGCTTGATGATCCCTTTATGAATGATTCACAGGCGGTGTCTTTGCACTTCGCCAGCGAAGCTGATTTGAAGACAATCTACGGATTGGCTGACCAAGTCAACGAACTTTTGGTTGCTTTGTTTAACAAGATTGATATTACTTTGATTGATTACAAATTAGAATTTGGTCGGTTAGTTGATGGACAAATCATCTTAGCCGATGAACTTTCACCAGATAACATGCGTTTGGTTGATCAAAAGACGGGGAAGTCCCTCGATAAAGACGTTTTCCGCCAGAAGCAAGGGGACTTGCGTGTTGGCTACCAGGATGTATTGCAACGCTTACAAGACGCGTTGAAGTAAAAGGAGTACAGAAAAAATGTATTTGGCAAAAATTTACGTAACCTACAAGCCCTCAATTTTGGACCCACAGGGGGTCGTTATTAAATCAGCCTTGGAGCGCTTGGAATACCAAGGAATCGAAGACGTTAGCCAAGGAAAATACTTCCAAGTGAAGTTAACTGGTGCTGATAAGGCCGCTGTTGCCAAGGAAGTTGAATCTTTGGTTGAAGAGTTATTAATTAATCATAATACCGAAACGTATACTTACGATTTGGAAGAAATTTAAGAAGGAGACCACCCATGAAAGCAGCTGTTATTACTTTTCCGGGTTCTAACTGTGATATGGATATGTATCACGCTTTGGAATCGTTTGATGTTGATGTTGACTTATTAGACGACCAGGCCAGTGACCTGTCAGCATACGATGCCATCTTTATTCCAGGCGGCTTTTCTTACGGTGATTACCTCCGATCAGGTGCCGTTGCTAAGTTTTCACCAGCGATGGACGCCGTTAAGGTTGCTGCCGAAAATGGTCAGTTGGTTGTTGGTATCTGCAATGGTTTCCAGATTTTGACGGAAGCCGGTTTATTGCCTGGTCAACTCTTGGTCAATGAACAACCTGGCTTTATCTGCGATGAAGTCAACTTAGTTGTTGAAAATCCTGATAGTAACTTTACCAACACCATGAGCAAGGGTGATGTCTTGAAGGTCCCAATCGCTCACGGTGAAGGAAACTATGTTACTGATGAAGTCACTCTCAAGGAGTTGGAAGACAACCATCAAGTCATTTTCCGCTACCAAGAAAATGTTAACGGCTCTATGAATAAAATTGCCGGTATCACGAACAAGGCCGGTAACGTTTATGGCATGATGCCTCACCCCGAACGAGCAGTGGACGCCTTAACCGGTAACGACAGCGGTCGTGCTTTCTTTGAAAGTCTTTTACACGCAGTCGATCAAAAAGCCCGCGCCTAATCAACACATCCGTTTTAAAGGAGAATTTGGATGAGTACCCAACAAACTAACCCAATGGCAAATGAGCCAAGCCCAGATATGATCGCTGAAAAGCGGATTTATGCCGATTGGGGTCTAACAGACCATGAATACGATTTGATTGTTGACCACCTTGGTCGCCGCCCAAATTATACCGAAGCCGGTATTTTTTCCGGAATGTGGTCAGAACACTGTTCTTACAAGAAGTCAAAGCCTGCTTTGCGTAAGTTTTGGTCGAAAAACGAACGTGTCTTACAAGGACCTGGTGAAGGTGCCGGTATCTTAGATATTGGTGACGGCCAGGCCGTGGTCTTTAAGGCCGAGAGTCACAACCACCCTTCCTTTGTCGAGCCTTATGAAGGGGCTGCGACTGGTGTTGGTGGTATTTTGCGCGATATCTTCTCGATGGGTGCCCAACCAATCGCCGTTTTGGATTCTTTGCGCTTTGGTCAATTGGACAATGCCAAGACACGTCAAATCGTTGATGGTGTCATCGCCGGCATTGCTGGTTATGGCAATGCCATTGGGATTCCAAACTTGGGTGGGGAAATTGCCTTTGATGAATCTTATGCAGGAAACCCACTGGTAAACGTGATGTCAGTTGGTTTGGTTAACCAAAATGAAATGCAAGTTGGTCAGGCTAAGGGATCAGGAAACACGATTATCTACGTCGGTGCCAAGACTGGTCGAGACGGCATCAACGGTGCCAGCTTTGCCTCAGCCGAATTTTCATCAACAGAAGAATCCGACCGTTCAGCTGTTCAGGTTGGGGATCCTTTCTTGGAAAAGTTGGTCATGGATGCAACGATTGATGCCATTAAGAAGTACGGTAAGAGCATCATTGGCATCCAAGACATGGGGGCTGCTGGCTTACTGTCATCAAGTTCTGAAATGGCTTCAAAGGCTGGCACTGGAATCGAATTGAACCTTGATTTGGTTCCACAACGTGAAGCTGCCTTGACGCCATACGAATTGATGTTGTCTGAATCACAAGAACGGATGTTGCTTGTTGTCCAAAAGGGCGAGGAACAACCAGTGATCGACCTCTTTGAAAAGGCCGGTTTGGATGCCGTTGCAGTTGGAACGGTGACAGACGATGGTCGTTACCGCTTGAACTTCCACGGTGAAACAGTCGCTGATGTGGATATTGACTTCTTGACGAACGCACCTGAACCAAAGTTGGCCCAGGAAGAACCTGCTCGTTTGAAGGAAGCTAGTGCTAGCCAATACCAGCCAAACGTCGCAGATGCCAACCAGGTCTTGCTTGATCTTTTGGCACAGCCAACGATTGCCTCAAAGGCAAGCCTTTTCCGTCACTTTGATTCCCAAGTCCGCGCCGATACGGTTGTCAAGCCGGGTGGGGATGCCGGTGTTACACGGATCCGTGGCACGAAGAAGGCCTTGGCCATGACGACCGATGTTAACAGTCGTTACGCCTACTTGAACCCCTTTGTTGGTGGTCAAATGGCCGTGACCGAAGCTGCCTCAAACTTGGTCGCAACCGGTGCCTTGCCAATCGGGATGACCGATTGTTTGAACTTTGGTTCACCTGATAATCCAGAAGTTTATTATGAATTACACCAGTCAGTTGAAGGAATTACGGATATGGCCAAGCGCTTGAATACTCCTGTGATTTCTGGAAACGTTAGTCTTTACAACGAAACTGACAACAAGGCCATCTTGCCAACAGCCATGGTTGGAATGGTTGGTTTGATTGCTGATAACAAAAACATTACTCGCGCCGAATTCCAAAACGATGGCGACCAGGTTTACCTGGTTGGTACTATCGGGGATACCTTTAACGGTAGCGAAATTCAAAAGATGCAGACTGGTGAAATCGCCGGTCAATTGGCTGATTTTGACGTTGACGCTGCTCAGGCAAATCAGGACTTTGTTTTGCAGGCAATTGACGCCGGTCTGGTTACCAGTGCACATGATTTTAGCGAAGGTGGTTTGGGCGTTGCTTTGGCTGAAGCAACCTTCCCAAATGACTTTGGTTTGCAAGCTGATTTTGCAGGAACGACTGCACAATTGTTCGCAGAAGTGCCAGGACGCTTTGTTTTGTCCGTACCAAGCAAACAAGCAACCGCATTTGAACAAAAGATGACCGAAACAAAGGCAGTGGTTGCTAAGTTGGGTCAAGTCACGAAGGATACAGTCATCGCTATCCAAACAAAGGATGGCCAAGTAACGGTTGACCAAAAGGCCGCCAAGGCAAGCTATCAAAACGCGATCCCGCAATTGATGGCTGAATAAGGAGCACACCAATGAATCAATATGTGAATGAAGTGACCGAACAAGCGGCTTACTCATCATTAAATGAAGAATGTGGCATCTTTGGTGTCTGGGGTCGTGATGATGCGGCCAATTTGACCTACTATGGTCTGCATGCGTTGCAGCACCGTGGTCAAGAAGGCGCCGGGATTGTTGCCAACAACAAGGGTCACCTTTGGCAGGAACGTGGTATCGGCCTTGTTGCCGAAGTTTTTGCTGACCCACGTCGCTTGGAAGCCCTGAAGGGGCGGGCAGCGATTGGTCACTTGCGTTATGCAACTGCCGGGGCGCATGGAATTGAAAATATCCAACCCTTGATGGCTAATTTTCATGATATGCAATTGGCCTTGGCCCATAACGGAAACTTGACTAATGCGCAGACTTTGCGCAACCAGTTGGAAGAAGATGGGGCGATTTTCCAATCCTCATCTGACTCTGAAATTATTTTGCACTTGATTCGTCGGTCACAGGCCGAGACCTTTGATGAAAAAATCAAAGATGCCTTGAATCAATTGCGTGGTGGCTTTGCTTTCTTATTGCTAACACCACACGCCTTGTATGCCATGTTGGACCCACACGGCTTCCGACCTTTTGTTATCGGTCAAATGCCTGATAACGGTTCTTACGTGGTCACGTCTGAAACGGCTGCCCTCCACGTTGTTGGAGCAAAGTACGTGCGTGATGTGCAACCTGGTGAATTGATTCGAATCGATAAGGATGGCATGAACATCACTCATTACACGGACAAGACGACGTTGAACGTCGACGTGATGGAATACGTTTACTTCGCCCGTCCCGATTCTGATATTCACGGAATCAATGTTCACCAAGCGCGGAAGCGAATGGGGGCTGCATTGGCTAAGGAACAACCAGTTCCTGGTGCCGATATCGTTGTTGGGGTGCCAAATTCGAGTTTGTCTGCAGCTAGCGGGTATGCCGAAGGCGCCGGACTACCAAACGAAATGGGCTTGGTCAAAAATCAGTATATTGCTCGGACATTTATCGAGGCTACCCAAGACAAGCGTGAACGCGCCGTACGGATGAAACTGTCAGCAGTTGAAGCCGTCGTTCGGGACAAGAATGTTGTCCTCGTTGATGACTCCTTGGTTCGAGGTACAACTTGCCGCTACATTGTCCGGATGCTGAAAGAAGCTGGGGCAAAATCAGTCCACGTTCGAATTGCGAGCCCAATCTTTAAGTACCCAGCCTTTTACGGGATTGACGTTCAAACCCGGGCCGAATTGATGGGAAACAACCATACTTTGGCCGAAATGACCGAATTAATTGAAGCGGACTCACTGGAATTCTTGAGTAATGATGCCTTGGTGGCATCAATTGGTTTGCAGATGCCAGATGGTGAAACCGGCTTAACGACTGCCTACTTTAGTGGTCATTACCCAAGCCCAATTTATGACTACAGCCCAGAAATGGCTGAAGCTAAGGCAAGCGGTGAGGTAACTTTTGATGAAGAGCCAACCAGCTTGTATGTTCCGCAGAATCCAGCAGAAGATCAGCGAGTAGAAGGAGCAAATTAAATGGCAAAAAAGCACAACGCTTATGAGGCTGCCGGGGTTGATATTGAAGCGGGTAACCAGGCTGTTGACTTAATGGCTGACGCCGTGCAAGATACCTACACACCAAACGTTGTCTCCGGACTAGGTGGTTTTGGTTCTGTTTACGCCCTTGATGCGGGCTTGAAGGAACCGGTCCTGATTTCCGGCACTGATGGGGTTGGAACGAAGCTTCTCTTAGCAATTGCCGCTAACCGGCATAACACGATTGGTCAGGACTTGGTTGGGATGGTCGTGAATGACATCTTAGCTCAGGGTGCCAAGCCAGCTTTTATGCTGGACTATCTGGCCGTCGACAAGATGCGACCAGCGGTTGCCGCCGAAATCGTAACTGGCATTGCTAAGGCGGCCAAGGAAGCGCAGATTGCCCTTGTTGGGGGTGAAAGCGCCGAATTGCCAGGCTTGTACCAACCTCATCACTATGACCTAGCCGCTTTTGCGGTTGGTGTGGCCGAAAAAAGTCGGTTGCTACAAAATGAGAATGTCCAGGTTGGCGATGTTTTGATCGGTTTGCCATCCTCTGGTGTTCATTCCAACGGTTACTCCTTGGTTCGCCAGGTCTTGGGTATCCATGATGATGCCAACGCCTTCAACGACTTGCCAGATTACTTGCAAGAAGAAATTTTGGCACCAACGAAGCTGTATACCAACGCTTTGTGGCCATTGGTTGAACAGGGCTTGGTTCATTCAGCCGCCCACATTACGGGTGGTGGCCTGGTCGAAAACTTGCCACGAGCCTTACCAAAGAACGTCCAAGCAAAAATCAGCTGGGGCACATGGCCAATTTTGCCAATCTTTAAGAAGTTGCAAGAGGCTGGTAACTTATCCCTCGATGATATGTTGTTGACCTTTAACAATGGCTTGGGCATGGTCTTGATGGTGCCTGCTGACAAGGCAGATGCTATTTTAGACCAGTTAGCAGAACGCGATGAACCAGCTTATCGGATTGGTGAAATTGTGCCAGCTGAAGCAGATCGTGAAGAGGTCTTCTTTGAGGGGGATGCGCCATGGCCAGCCAAGTAAAGCAACGAAAGGCCCGGTTGGCCGTTTTTGCTTCTGGAACAGGAACTAATTTTTCTGCCTTGCAAGAGGCAATTGTTGACAAAGACTTACCGGCAGAAATCGTTTTGGTTGTTGTTGATCACCAAGATGCGCCGGTTATCGAGCGCGCAGCAAAGTGGAACATTCCGGTTTTCAAGGTGTGGTATCCAAGCTATGAAAATAAGGCGGCAGCCGAACAAGCGATTGTGGCCGAATTACAGGCACACCAAGTTGATGGTATCTTGCTTGCCGGCTATATGCGCATTTTGACGGAAACACTGCTTTTTGCCTTTCCACAAAAAATTGTCAACCTGCACCCGGCTTTGTTGCCAAAGTTCCCTGGTCGCCATAGTATCCTAGATGCTTATGAGGCCGGCGTTCGGCAAACGGGTGTGACTGTTCACTTCATCGACAACGGTATTGATACTGGACCAGCAATTGCCCAGCAGGCAGTGCCACGATTGCCAGAAGATTCACTGGAAGATTTGACTGAACGAATTCACGCAGTTGAACATGAACTTTATCCAGCAGTATTAGCTGATTTACTAGAAAAAGGGGTATTTTTACAATGAAACGGGCCTTGTTAAGCGTTTCCGATAAGACAGGTTTGGTAGACTTTGCCAAGCAATTAGTAGCATTAGACTTTGAATTGGTTTCAACTGGTGGCACACACAAGGCATTGGCCGATGCCGGTTTGGATGTCATTGGGATTGAAGATGTTACGAACTTCCCAGAAATGTTGGATGGCCGTGTCAAGACGTTGCACCCCCGCGTGCACGGAGCTTTGTTGGCCCGTCGTGACTTGCCTGAACACATGGCAACTTTGAAGGAACATGACATTACACCAATCGACATGGTGGTTGTTAACTTGTACCCATTCAAGGAAACGATTTTGAAGCCTGACGTCACCGATGCGGATGCCATTGAAAACATTGATATCGGTGGCCCATCAATGTTGCGTTCAGCAGCCAAGAACTTTGCTGCTGTTTTGCCAGTCGTTGATCCAACGGATTACGCAGCAGTGATTGCCCACTTGAAGAGTGGCGAAGATGACCAAAAGTTCCGCCGTCAGTTGGCAACGAAGGTCTTCCAACACACTGCTGCCTATGATGCCTTGATTGCTTCATACTTGACTGACAAGGAATTCCCAGAACAGTTGACGATTTCTGGTGAAAAGTTTGATGACATGCGTTACGGGGAAAACCCAGACCAAAACGCTGCCGTTTATACAAGTGCATTGCCTGAAAAGTATTCAATCTTGAATGCTGATATCTTGCATGGTAAGCAATTGTCCTACAACAATATTCGCGACACTGATGCAGCCTTGCGCATTATTGCTGAATATGATGAAACAACAGTCGTAACGGTTAAGCACATGAACCCAGCCGGGATTGGCCAGGGCGTAACAATTGAAGAAGCTTGGGACCAAGCTTTTGCTGCCGATGATATTTCAATCTTTGGTGGTATCGTTGCCTTGAACCGCGAAGTTGATTTGGCAACTGCCGAAAAGATGCACGCAATTTTCTTAGAAATCATTATTGCCCCAAGCTTTACCAAGGAAGCTTATGAAGTCTTGGCCAAGAAGAAGAACTTGCGTCTTTTGACTTTGCCATTCACAACGGATGTGCCAAACCACACTGAAGTAACTTCTGTCTTGGGTGGCTTTGTTGCCCAGGACCGTGACTTGTTGTCCGAAACGGAAGCTGATTTTAAGGTCGTCTCAAAGGCACAACCAACTGCCGAACAGTGGAAGGCAATGGTCTTTGCACAAAAGGCTGTCAAGCACACGAAGTCCAACGCCATTGTGGTGGCCCGTGATGGCCAAACGTTGGGTGTTGGAGCCGGTCAACCAAACCGAATTGACTCAGTAAAGATGTCAATCGAAAAGGCCAAGGCAAAGCCTGGCTTTGAAGATGCTGTTTTGGCATCTGATGCCTTCTTCCCAATGGATGATTCAGTGGCGTATGCCGCTGAAAACGGCATCAAGGCAGTGGTAGAACCTGGTGGCTCTATCAAGGATCAAGATTCAATTGATAAGGCTGATGAATTGGGCTTGGTTTTGGTCTTCTCAGGTCGTCGTCACTTCAAGCATTAAGCAAGAGGAACATTCGCTATGGCAAAGGTATTAGTAATTGGTTCAGGTGCGCGTGAACATGCGCTCGCCCAAACATTTTTGAGAAGTCCCAAGGTTGATGAAGTCTTCGTGGCTCCTGGGAACGATGGCATGCAGGAAGAAAACTTGACTCGCTTACCCATTGGGGCAAACGACTTAGACGCCTTGGTGCAGGCTGCTCAAGATCAACAGGTCGATTTGACCTTTGTCGGCAACGAAGATCCTTTGATTTTAGGGATTGTCGACCGCTTTGAAGCCGCCGGCTTGAAGATTTTTGGTCCAAAGGCTGTTGCCGCACAGTTGGAAGGGTCAAAGACCTTTGCCAAGGAAATTTTAACTGCTAACCAAATTCCAACGGCCAAGGCCGTCACAGTGACAAGCCAAGACGAAGCAAAGACAGCGATTGCTCGCTTTGATTGGCCAATGGTCTTTAAGCTTGATGGTTTGGCACTCGGTAAGGGTGTCACGATTATTGAAGACCAGTCGAGTGCTGATGAATATCTGCAAAGCCTGTATAAGAAGGACCCAACCGCTAAATTAGTGATTGAGGAATTCTTAAACGGTGTTGAATTTTCCATCTTCTCTTTGGTTGGTCAAGATGGACAGGTTGTCCATGCGCCAATGGCACAGGATCATAAGCGTCGCTACGACCATGATCGTGGACCAAATACCGGTGGAATGGGCGCTTATAGCCCACTTTCTTGGTTGCGTCCAGCAGATGTCAAGCAGGCAGTTGATGAGTTAGTAACACCAATGTTAGCCGCTATGGCTGACCGGGGCACACCCTTTACCGGTGTCTTATATACCGGAGTAATGCTCACCGCAGCAGGACCAAAGGTGATTGAGTTCAACGTTCGCTTTGGTGATCCAGAGGCCCAGGTGGTCTTGCCTCAGCTCCAATCTGATTTTTATCAATTAATTTTGGATTTGTTAGCAGGAAAAGAGCCAGAAGTACAGTGGCAAGAAGACGATGTCTACTTAGGGGTTGTATTGGCAGCGCCGGGCTATCCACAGGCACCCGAGAAGGGTGGCGTGGTGCCAACGGCAGCTGATTTGTCACCATTGACGGTTAATTACGCTGGTGCTAAACTTGCTGAAAATGGCTTGATCGCTAGCGGTGGTCGCGTGGCCACAGTTGTTGGTCATGCCAAGGACACGGTAAGTGCGCAAGCCTTAGTATATGATGTTTTGGATAAGATCCATGGTGACTTAGTTTACCGTCATGACATCGGTCATTGGGCGGTTGACTTAGCGAAAGAATGAGGATGTGCCAGTGAAAACAGATATCGAAATTGCACAAGAAGCGGTTGTTCAGCCAATTAGCGAGATTGCCGAAAAAGCAGGCTTGCAGGCGCATGAAATAGAGCCTTACGGCTATGATAAGGCCAAGATTAACCTGGATAAAAGTGTTGATCGTAAATCAGAGTTAGGTAAGCTGATTTTGGTAACGTCGATTAATCCAACACCGGCTGGTGAAGGAAAGTCAACTGTGACGGTTGGTTTGGCGGATGCTTTAAGTTTGGCTGGAAAAAAGACTATGATTGCCTTGCGGGAACCTTCCCTTGGCCCAGTGATGGGTCTCAAGGGTGGGGCAACTGGTGGTGGTTACTCGCAAGTGATTCCAATGGCTGATATTAACCTGCATTTTACTGGTGATTTCCACGCTTTGACGAGTGCTCACAATACACTGGCGGCAGCGCTGGATAATAGTATTTACCAGGGTAACCCATTAAAGATTGATTCACGTCGCGTTTTGTGGAAACGGGTTTTGGATATTAATGACCGTGCCTTGCGTCACACGACGATTGGTCTTGGTGGACCGACTTCAGGTGTGCCACGCGAAGACGGCTTTGATATCACGGTCGCTTCGGAATTGATGGCCGTCTTAACCCTCTCAACTGATTTGCAAGACTTGAAGAAGCGAATTGAAAAGATTGTCGTGGCCTACAACTATGATAAAAAACCGGTCACTGTTGCTGACTTAGGTGTGGCTGGTGCCTTGACCGTTCTCTTGAAGGACGCGATTAAGCCCAACTTAGTTCAGACGTTGGCCCACACACCAGCTATTATTCACGGCGGTCCCTTTGCCAATATTGCTCAGGGAACGAACTCCGTTTTGGCAACAAAGACGGCCTTGCAACTGGCGGACTACGTTGTTACGGAAGCTGGTTTCGGTGCAGACCTTGGTGGCGAAAAGTTTATGGACATCAAGGTGCCAAAGCTCGGCAAGGCACCCGATGCGGTCGTGGTTGTTGCGACCGTTCGTGCTTTGAAGCACCACGGGGGCGCCGCGCTAGCTGATTTGAACCAGGAAGACCTAACAGCCTTAAAGGCTGGTTTGGAAAACCTTGGTCAAAACATCAAGGCCATGCAACGCTATGGTCGTCCAGTTTTGGTGGCGGTGAACCGGTTCACGGCTGATACCGACGCTGAAATTAGTATGATTGAAGACTTTGTGGCGACACTGGGTGCCCAGGTCTTCTTGGCTGATGTTTGGGCCCAAGGTGGTGCTGGTGCCAAGAATCTTGCCCAGGCCGTGGTTGAAACCATTGACCAGGCGGATGCTGATTTTACCCCACTGTACCAAGAAGATGCGCCTGCATTAGAGAAGTTGCAGGCCATTGTTGAAAAGATTTATGGCGGCGCAGCTGTCGAACTATCTGCTAAAGCGGAAAAGCAATTGAAGGACTTTGCGCAGTACGGTTGGGACAAGTTGCCAATCGTGATGGCGAAGACGCAATATTCGCTTTCTGATGATCCGAAGAAATTAGGTGCACCGAAGGACTTTACGGTTCATATCCGTGAGTTCGTGCCCAAGCTAGGTGCAGGGTTCTTAGTTGCCCTGACTGGGTCAATTTTGACCATGCCTGGCTTGCCAAAGCATCCGGCTGCCTTGGACATCGATATTGATGAAAACGGGCAGATTATCGGCTTGTTCTAATGATCTGAATGATAAAAGTAATATGAACCTCAGAATTGAGACAAAATTCTGAGGTTTTTTTATGAGTCAATTTACGAATCAAGATAAAGTTAATATGTATTTTATGTGGGGGAAAAGCCATCTAAGCCCGCGTGAAATTCACGAAAAAAGATGGTATTGATCTATCGACTGTTTATTATATCATCAGGCTTGCAGAAACTCATGGTGTTGATGTCTTAAAAAAATCTTACACAAAGTATACGAATAAAAAAGTTTCTTGCTGTTAAAGAAGTGATTCAAGAAGACCTTTCTGTACATGAAGTGGCAGTTAAGTACGCCCTTGCTGATCGTTCGTTATTAAAGAAATGGGTGCACAAATACAAAAAATGATTATACTATCGTTACTAAGAAACGAGAGAGAAAGAGTCATAGCCGGCAAAACAACCGAACAGTTAAAGCAACAAGTTCGAGAATTCAAGAAAGAAAACCAAGCCTTATAAGAAAAGAACTTGAGGATGTGCACCATCAACGAATATATATAAAATTAGATGCCCTATTGGACGAACGAATCGAACGCGAAAAACAGGACAAGCGGAAGAAATAACCCAAGCAGTAATCCAACTTCTTCTCTTATAAGGCTTGGTTTTCTTTCTTGAGCTTGCGATTTTCCGCTTCGAACCGTTCTTTCTCCTGATTGATCATTTGGATTCCGTCCTTTTTTCTTAGTAACGATAGTATAACCGCTTTCGCGAAAAGAGCGAAGCCAGTTGTAAAGACGTCCGTTACTTGGTAGGACGTACTCAAGTGAGACGGATTGTATTGACCGATTGGAGTTGAGAGCCTTTCGCATAATTTCAAGTTTCAAATCATTCGAATGGAACTGATAGGAATGATCTAAAACGGATAAACCGTGTTCTTCAATCAAAGCAATTAAGTAACTAACATGGCTGTAATTAATTTTGTATTTTTGAGCAATTCGTTTCGAACTATGATGCTGATTTTTCCAAAGATAATAAATATTAATTTTATCTTTTTTTAATAATTTGGACATAATAAAAACCTCGAAATTTGGTTTTCCAAATTTCGGGGTTCATATCAAAAAAATATTTAGACGGAACCTTTTACTTTTTAGTATCGGTTCCTTTTTTACTTTACAACACTAAAAAGTAGAAAATATCTCATTTTAAAAGATTGGTATTGGTTAAAATGATTTGTTACTAAGATCTATATTAAGGTCTTAGAAATTCATAATGACCATCCTTATATACTCGATAAACTCCCTCAATACCTGGCTTACCAAGTGCTTGATAATATTTTGAAAGCACTTGAACATCAAATATATCCGGATTACTTGCTAAGAAAAGAGGGTCATAAACCAGGCGGTAGTTGTGATCTGAATCATAATCGATACTAGAAATTAAATCAATCGCCTCTTGACCATTACTAACTGCGGATCCCTGTCCAACTTTATCAGCACTTGCTGCAAAATTAGCGTAAGCATAAGGCTGCAATAGCTCATAATAACCATCCTTATATACTCGATAAACTTCACTTGGCTCATTATTATTAGACAAAACTTCAACGTCAAAAATATTTTCATTGCTATTGCCAAATAATTTATCAGTTACCCCTTGATAGCTATCGTTCTTATTTTGACCTGGGAGACTCTGTACCATACGAATTGCTTCCTGACCATTAGCAACTGGATGACTACGACCTAGCTCTTCTCGTTGTTGTGATAGAGGTACTGTTGAGTTGGTATTTGGACTAGGCAAATTCGAAATCATATTTGCATCACTCCCAGTCTCTGCTGATGCAGAACTTTGATCACCAATACTAGTCATAGTATCGCTATCTTGTAATGTTCGACCATTTCTTGAAGATGCATCGAATTTTTTTCCAACATAATGTCCGGACTGAGAAGAACTAGTTCTTAAAACTAGGAAAGTTCCTGAAACAAGAACTAAAAAAATAACAACAATTGTGACTACCTTTTTCATCACATCTCCATCCATATTAAAATGATACTTATTCTAAAAAACTTTAATGACAGTCTATCGGATTGAGAATGGATATGCAAGAAAAGCCAACACTACGACTTATCTATCTGAGACAAAGTCGTCTCCCTTCGTAATCACCGCTACTTAACATAACGTACCTTATTTTTTAGTTTTTGAGCAGAGATAACCTTTAGGTAAAATCTCAATATTTAAGAATTCATAAGGGCTTCCCAAGGTATAGCCAAGAGCCATCGCTTTGGTCAAGTCGCATGTATCGTTTAAAGAGCATTCTGCCCACTCTCCCGTGTTATTATGGGTAATTTGTTGTAGGACACTTCCGCTCTGAGCTTTAAACGTTTCTCAGAGCATCCTAGGGGCTAATCTAGGAACCATTACTTTTGCTAATTACTTGCAGGGCGAGTTAACCCATGTTCAATTATTCATTGCCCAGTTAAACACTACGTTAACCTTTGGACGGAACAACTGCCTCCCTCCTTACGGGTACATGCCTGTCCCGTATCAGCCTTATAGGGTAACGGCCCTAAGAAAAGCAAAAGCCGTCACAGTAACTAAAAAGGAGACCGCTTAGCAATTGCTATGCGATCTCTCAATGTCTTTTTTGGTTGATTTATTACTTTTTTGACTGTAAAATAATCTACATAGGGAAACCCCAAAAGTGAAGAATAAAATACATGGCGACTGGTGCTTTCAGTTACTGTGCAGACCGTTAGTTACTCGCCAAAGTAATTAGCGGTCTTTTTCGTATTCAAATGTTTTAGCTTTCGCTGATAATCCAATCATAGCATATCCAAACAAAAAAATAGGTCGAATTGTATTCCGGTCTATTTTTTTCCAAATATCCTTTGCCCAAAAACCTTGTTTTGGTGGTTCAATTTTTTTAACTCATGCAATTCATTTGTTAACTGCTCGGATATTGGTTGACTCATAAGTTGTAATTTTTGATTATTGATTAACTGTTCATTCAATTGGTTAATTGTATGATTTTTAGCTCGCAACTCTTCCCTAAGCACACTGACAGTGTCACGTTTTGAAGTGTCCACTTGACTGTCAACCTTGACACTTTTATTTGGACGTTTTTTTAACAGCGACAGTCCTTCTTTTGTAAAAGATAATCATCCTTTAAGATTGTTTATTTTGAGCCTTTCATATAGTGTTTGTCGGCTTATTTTAAGCTCTTTTGAAGGAGCTGTTAAGCTGTCAAACGATTGTAAACTATCAAGTTTCTTATTGCCCATATTGACAGTATATCATTTACAAAAAATTGACACCTATTTGAAAAGTGTTCGGCATTTTAAACAAGTTATTTCTTTGTTCAAAAGTATCTATGCTTATTCTCCCTGGGGGCCGAACCACCAATGAATTAGTTAATCGTAAGCTTCGTTATTTCTTACCAAAGAAAAGTTATTTTAGGAACGTATCAGAGCAGCGTTTATATGAAGCCGTTGAACTTATTAACAAGCGGCCATTGAAATTACATTATTATCGAACACATTGGAAATATTTGCGGATTCGTTCGAATTAAAATTGTCAAACTTGTAATCTTCCCTACAAAAAATGTCAAATACGTGTATAATTAGACAGATAAATTAAATTTACGATACAAATGAGGGGTGCTATGGAAGTAAAAAAATATAAAATATACAAATCTGGAAAATTTTTAATCACTGGTGCCATAATGTTTTCCGTTACTCTATTGGTAACTGGATACCAAGCAAGCGCCAGTGATCTAACAGAATCAGGAACTCCTCAACAAGTAACTAACCAAACAACTGGGACATGGGGAACAGCAACCTTTACTTTTAATAACATTACTGGTGTTCTAACAGTAAGTAATGGAACTATTACAACAGATAATAACCCTTGGGGATCAAATGGAAAATTGAACGCTGATGATATTAAAGAAATCCATATTAATGGAAATGTTGTTGCGCCTAAAATTTCTTCTGGTCTTTTTGCTAATTTAGTAAATCTTACAAATTTTAGTCTTGATAATGGTGCAAAATTTGATACAACTCACACCATAACAATGGATAATTTCTTCTTAAATGATACTGATTTGGTTACAGCAGATGTAAGTACTTTTGACACAAGTAACGTAACAAATATGCAGGCATTGTTTTACAGAAATTACTCATTAGTTAGCATCAAAGGAATTGGAGATTGGAACGTCCAAAACGTTGATAACATGGCTCTAATGTTTACACATACACACAGTCTGAATAATTTATCTGTAGCAAAATGGAATGTTTCAAACGTAAAAAACATGAATAAAATGTTTTGGGAATATGGGGGTATTGATGGAGGAACTGACAAAACCCTAGATATTTCTGGAACATTTTCTCAAACTACGAGAAATGTAACTGATATGAGTTATATGTTTTGTGGTTCTGTTAACTTGGTTCAAATTAAAGGGATTGATCAATTGATAACGGAATCTGTCAAAGATTTTTCTTACATGTTTAATGGGGACTCTTCACTCTCAGGCATTGATGTTTCAGGTTTCAGCACAAAATCAGCTGAAACATACCAAAATATGTTTAGTTGGACAATTTCAAACAATGAATTAAACTTAACAAATTTTGATACGCGTAACCGGAATATAAAAGATATGTTGTCAAACCTTTACTATGAGTACGGTAATACTACATATGGTACAAGCAAAATCACACTTGGTGATAGTACCATTCTGAATTCAACTGTTGGTCTTTTAGATCCCGTAGTGGGTGATTTGCGAACAACGGACTCTAAAAAGGTCACCTATGCTAATTGGCGTAGTGACAACAATGATGTTAAAACGTCCACACAATTAATGGATGATACTATCCATGCTGGCGTATGGCAATGGAATACTTACTCTTCCCCTACTATTACAACAGACACAAAGACTGTTAAGGAAAATATTCACTATCAGTACGCAGATGGCCAGCAAGCCGCAGACACGTATGAAAAGAACGTTACCTTTAGTCGTCCTGTATACACTGATGCTGTCACTGGTGAAGTAACCTACGGTGCATGGAGTGCTAACCAAGACTTTGCTGCTGTACAAAGTCCAGTTTTGAAGGGTTACACGGCAGACAAGTCTGAAATCGCTGCTCAAACAGTTAATGGCGATTCAAAGGACTTGGACTTCACGGTAACTTATACGAAGAACGCTCCAGCCGAAGCTACTGAAACAAAGACTGTTAAGGAAAATATTCACTATCAGTACGCAGATGGCCAGCAAGCCGCAGACACGTATGAAAAGAACGTTACCTTTAGTCGTCCTGTATACACTGATGCTGTCACTGGTGAAGTAACCTACGGTGCATGGAGTGCTAACCAAGACTTTGCTGCTGTACAAAGTCCAGTTTTGAAGGGTTACACGGCAGACAAGTCTGAAATCGCTGCTCAAACAGTGAATGGCGATTCAAAGGACTTGGACTTCACAGTCACTTATACAAGAGATGCAACAACTACCCCTGTTAATCACGATAAAACGGCAACGCCATCACTTCCTGAATCAAATGGTACTCATCCAGCTATATCAGGAAATACTAGTCCTGATGTCTTTATGCCGTCACTAACATCTAAACAGCATAACGAGACTCGCGTATCAAAATACAATCCCCTGCCAGATACAAGTAAAAAAGAGCAACACAACAGTATTGCAAGTCTTATCGGTCTTACTGCTGCACTTGGATTCTTGGGGTTCAGCCATTATCGTGACAAGAAAAACTAATCTTGTTGCTAGTTAACATAATGCCCGTTAACCAAAGTAAAAAAACTCAGTCCCTGAGTGTTGACCTGTGCCCTGAAAGTTGCATAACTTTCAGGGTTTTTCTTATGACTAAATTTTCTAAAGAATATAAACTACAAGCCGTTAAAAAGACTATCAAATATGACTTGTCTGCTAATCAAGTTGCTCATGAATACGGCTGACAAACTTATGAACGTTTGATGCTCATTGCTGCATACGAAGCCTATGGATCAAAGATCATTTACGAGCCACCACAAGTAACACCCGAATTTCGGTTACGATTGACACTTTGGGCTATCAAGCATGATGCGTCTTATGTTCAGGTGGCTCGTAAATTTGGTTATACTAATATTTCTTCCATCTGGAAATGGAACAAAATCTATATATAAAAGGGTGCAGATGGGTTACAGTCGTTGAAGATAGGACGTAAGACAATGGCAAAACCCAAAAAACAAAACCAAGATGCACAAGCAAAACGAATCGCTGAATTAGAAGAGGAAAACCTAATGTTGCGTATTCGCCTTGAAGCGTCAAAATTACTCGCCTCGATGGAAGAAGACGAAACAAGCGACAAATCGCCCAAGTCACTTTCCAACTCGAGGCGCAATTCAAACAAATCGCCATTTTAAAGGCACTTCATTTAAGCTTAACGACTTACCATTATTGGAAACGTCAATTTCTCACTGACGACCCTAATCAAAAATTAAAGGATACAATTCGCTCTTTGGCAGCCAAATATCCTTATTATGGTGTTCGAAGAATCTGGGCAATGCTTCGGAAAACCAGTGACTACAGCCGTATTAATCACAAAAAGGTCCAACGATTAATGCATAACATGAATATTCAAGGCGCTGGTTATCGCAGGAAGCGGGTTAAATATAATTCTTATCCGGGACCAGATGGACAAACTACTCACAACCGGTTCCGCCGTCGCTTTCAAACCGATCGGCCATTGCAAAAATTATCGAGTGATATAACCGAATTTAAAGTACCTACCACCGGTGAAAAGCTTTATCTTGAGTCCATTTTAGATTTATATAACAAAGAAATTGTTACCTATGCACTGAGTATACGAAACCAAGTCTGGCTTTTGCCATTGAACCAGTGGAACAGTTAGTTAGCCAATTACCACGACGAGGCTACTAAACCTATTTGCATACCGACCAAGGTTGGCAGTATCGACATCATTCATGGCGAAAAATATTGCTTCAAAACGGAATTGAGCCCAGCATGTCACGAAAGGCAACAGCACTAGATAATGAACCGATGGAAAGTTTTTTCAATAAATTGAAAACAGAATTGGGTGAATTAAGCCAATTTAATGGTGTAGCAGAGCTTAAGACCGCCATTGAAAACTGGATTCATTATTACAACACAGAATGCATTCAGATCAAACGAAAAGGCCAGTCACCGATAGAATATCGGCAACTGGCCAGTTAGGTCTAAATATTTAGTTCAACTTTTGGGGTACAGGTCATCAGAAATCTTTTTTTGCTCTTGAGATGAGCGAAAAGTTCGTAGCGTTTCCCATCAGACTAATAAAAAATAAAATTAGTGTTGACTCATCAAATTTTCATGTTATAATAAAATCATCATTAAACAAGACGAAGAAAGAAAGGCGGTTTCACTTATGAAGAATACTATGAATCAAAGTCAAATCGCTCAATCTCAATTCGCGTTGTTGCTCAGCTTGCTAATGTACTCCTAGTAAGTTGATTTTTGAGTTTGTCAGCTACTGGGAGGAAACTTCCAGTAGCTGCTTGGGCAAAAGGCTCCGGCAGTGAAAACACTGCCGGGGCCTTTTTTATTTAGTAAAGGAGAGAAGAGATGGACATTAGTCGTCAAGCAAAAATTGAGGAAGACGTAGCTGATTTTGAAAGGGCCGAAGCAACAGTGGTTAATCAAAATGAAGGTAAGCAGGACAAAGAGTCCGTGAAGGAGATGGTTTATAACGTTAGTGCGGCGGTTTCAAACGCTATCTTGGTAACTTTGGGGATGGGCTTGTTGTTGCAAACAATTGCCGGCTTCATTCACTGGGCGCCAATGATTCAGTTGGGAGCCATCACAAAAATCATTTTGCCAGCCGCCTTTGGTGCTGCGATTGCTTCACAATTGAAGACGAATACGATGGTTATGTTTTCAGCCATGGCTGCCTCAACAGTTGGTGCAAATGCTGTTTTCTTCACCACTTCAAGCATGAAAATAGCAACAGTTACAGGGTTTTCGAGTGCACAAGCGGTTGGTTCAACCGTCATCACAACTGGTCAACCAATCTCAGCCGTTTTGGCCGGTTTGGTTGCCGTCCTCTTTGGCAAGTGGTTGTCTGGTAAAACGCCGTTAGACATGGTGATTGTGCCAGCTTTGACGACGATTGTTGGAACTGTTTCTGGTTACTACTTAGCAATTGTCACAACACCAGTCTTGGTTAAGATGGGTGAAATGATTACTGCAAGCATTACTGTTAACCCTGTTATTGGAACAGCCTGTGTTGCTATGGTCTTCGGTGCTTTGACGATGACACCTGCTTCTGCCGCTGCTTTGGCGGTAGCGATTGGTGCAACCGGTGTCAGCTCACCTGAAGCTGCTGGTGCCATTTTGATTGGTACGACCGCTGTCTTCGTTTCTTATCCAGCAATGTCTTTCCATGAAAATAAGATTGGGGCAACGATTGCTCAGGGAATCGTTACGCCGAAGATTCAGTTCCCTAATATTATTAAAAATCCAATGTTGCTGATTCCTCCAATGGTAGGCGCAGCGATTGCGGCACCAATTGCAACAATTGGTTTCCATATTAGCGTACCATTTGCAATGGCAGGAATTGGCTTTAACTCCTTCATCGTTCCTTTGGCACTTTTTGGTAAGGGCATGACAGCCTTTGCTGCATACATGGCTTTCGGGGTGGTGATACCAGTTGTGGTTTCCTTCATCTTATATCGCATCATGCGCAAGATTGGTTGGATCAAGTCAGGTCAGACCCATCTGGAGATGGTTTAATGAAATTAGAAAAATTAGTGTTGACTAATTAAATCCTAATGTTATAATTTATTTATCATATAAAGAAGAGCAGAAAGAAAAGAGGGTGATGATCATGTACAAGTTAATGCAAACAAATCAGGCCCAATCACAAGTCATTATTATTGTCAGCTTACTAAACAATTAAACTAGTAGGTTGGTTTTAAGTGCACCAGTTACTAGTTCTTAGTAACTGAGTGTTGAAGGTCCTAACGCTTAGCGTTAGGACCTTTTTTATTTGTGATTGGCCAAGAGAAGAAAAGGGGGAGTGATGCATATGGATGCAAGAGTAACGGGAGACAAAGTTCAAGAAGACGTTTTGGACTTTGAGAAATCAGAAACGGCTGTTGAAACAGCTCCAAAGGATCAAGAAACATTAAAAGAGAAGGTTTATAACGTCAGTGCGGCGATTTCAAATGCCATCCTGGTCACGCTGGGAATGGGATTCTTAATGCAATCAATTGGTGGGTTGACCCATTGGCCAGTATTAGTGGAATTGGGTTTGATTGCTAAGGTCATGTTGCCGGCAGCCTTTGGTGTGGCAATCGCCTCACAGTTAAAGACCAATACCATGGTCATGTTTTCAGCGATGGCCGCTTCAACGGTTGGGGCTAACGCGGCCTTCTTCACGACTTCAACGATGAAGCTATCAACGGTCACTGGCTTTGCGAGTGTTCAAGCACCAGGTTCAATCGTTTTAACGACAGGACAACCAATTTCAGCTGTTATGGCCGGTGTGGTGGCCGTTCTCTTTGGAAAATGGCTGACCGGTAAGACACCGTTGGATATGATTATCGTGCCGGCATTAACAACATTAGTTGGAACTGTTTCAGGTTACTACCTGGCTCGTGTGACAACACCACTTTTGGTTGGCATGGGAAAGGGCATCGCTGCTACTGTTAGCTGGAGCCCAGTTGTTGGCACGGCCTTGGTTGCCATGTTGTTCGCGGTCTTTTTGATGACACCGGCTTCATCTGCTGCCTTAGCGGTGGCCATCGGTGCAACCGGTGTTAGTTCACCAATGGGTGCTGGTGCTATGCTAGTTGGGACGGCTGCTATGTTTGCTGCTTATCCTGCAATGTCCTTCCACGAAAACAAGCCCGGAACCTTTATCGCACAAGCCTTTGTGACGCCTAAAATCCAATTCCCAAATTTGGTCCGCAATCCATGGCTCTTTGTGCCACCAGTTGTTTCAGCAGCTGTCTGTGCACCAATCGCCGCTGTTGCCTTCCATTTGACAGTGCCATTCTCTTTGGCAGGAATGGGCTTGACTTCATTGATCGTGCCACTTGATTTGGCAACTAAGAATCCCGAAATGTTGGGCACCTTCCTGGTCTTCGGAGTTGCTTTGCCTGCTTTGATGTCCTTCTTGATGTACCGCGTTTTCTTGAAGATGGGCTTGGTTAAGAGTGGTCAGACACACTTGGACGTTATCTAATTTTGCCATTAAAAATCCCTTTTGGGATTTTTTTATTGTCTACATGTTGACACTGTGTCATAAATGAGTAAACTAAGGAGTGAAGAATTGACATTGTGTCATTACAAGGAGATAAAAAATGCCAAAAGCAACATTTTTAAACTTAAATGCAGACAAAAAAGAAAAAATCAGCCAAGTTCTTTTAGAAGAATTTTCGACCTATTCGCTCCTAGATGCCAACGTGAACCACATTGTCAGAGCAGCAGGGATTGCTCGCGGGTCTTTTTATACCTACTTTGCTGACTTAGACGATGCCTACCGATACACCCTGAGCCAGGTGATGGTAACGATTCACGAGGCCTTTATTGGGGATAACCCGTTTCAAGCGACTAGGTCTTTTATTGATCAAGTCGAACAAAATCTGTATTACGCCTTTTTGAGCAATTATTACGTTGTTAATGAAGCCATTTTGGCTGCTCATCATCAGGAAACCAGTAGCACAAATTGGGATAAGGCGACTGATGATTTGCCACAGTGGCTGGCCGACGTGGCCGTTCACCACTTGATTCGCGAATACTTTTTAGCGCCGACCGATAAGAATCAGATTCTATTATTACTAGATGCCCTGGCCGGTTGGCACAAGCAGGAGGTTTAAGATGTTCTTAGCGTGGCATGAAATTAAAAAAGAAAAGTTGCGTTATGGGTTGGTCGTAGCGGTTATCGCGATGATTGCCTACTTAATCTTTATTTTGAGTGCTTTGGCGCTTGGGTTAGCCAATGAAAATACGGCGGCGGTGAATAGCTGGCAGACGAAATCGGTGGTGCTGAGTAAAGATGCTAATGGCGACCTGAGTCAGTCCCTGCTGACGCAATCCGATGCAAATCAAGTTGGGGAAAAGCAGGCTGATTTACTCGCCTTAACCCCAGGTATCTTAAAGCAGGGAACTCACCGTGAATCGGCGATGTTTGTTGGCCTTAGTAAAAATAGTCAGGTGGCTCAAAGCATTTCACTGACAAAAGGCCGTTTGTGGCAATCGAAAAATGAAGTGGTCGTTTCTAGCAAGTTGGCCGATCAAGGGATAAAGTTGAGGCAAAAAATAACCTTAGGCTTGCAAAGTCAGCCCCTAACGGTGGTCGGCTTTGCCAAAAATTCGGAATATAATATGGCGCCAATTGTTTATGGTGACCAGTCGCAGTGGGCAGCCATTAAGGGGACGACGAATCAATTTGTTGGATCCGGTTTCGTTAGCCGTCAAAAGCTGACCGTGAGTGGGGACAACTTGCAGGTGGCAACGAAGGCAGCATTGTTTGAGAAGATGCCGGGTTATAGTGCGCAAAATAAGACTTTTGTGCTGATGATTGTCTTTTTGATCCTGATTTCCGTTGTGATTGTGGCCATTTTCCTTTACATTTTGACGGTGCAGAAGATGGAGAACTTTGCCGTTTTGCGGGCGCAGGGAATTCCGGTTAGCTATTTAGTCTTGAATACTTTATCGCAAACGGTTTTGATGATGGCTGTGGCGGTCGTTATCAGTATGGGCTTTTCTCTCGGCACGAGTGCCATTATGCCAGCAGCGGTGCCGATGTTCTTCAACTTTAGCTTGATTGGTTTGACGGGATTTGCCCTAGTTATCATGGGACTTTTGGGTGCTGTGATTCCGATGCGGTTGATTGCTAAAATTGACCCAGTAACAGTGATTGGAGGGTAAGCACATGGAAAGTTTAGTATTAAAACAAGTGAATAAGGCCTTCGGTCATGGGTTAAATCAGGTTCAGGCACTGCAGGACGTCGACTTTGTCGCCAACCGTGGTGAGCTCACATTAATTTTGGGACCATCTGGTTCTGGGAAAAGTACCCTGCTGACGATTTTGGGTGGCTTACAACGTCCAACCGATGGATCCGTGTTGATTAACGACCAAGATATTAGTCGATTGACCGGTAAAGAGGCAGACCGCTTCCGATTGGATCACATTGGTTTTGTACTCCAGTCCTATAATTTAGTACCTTATTTGACGGTGAAAGAACAATTCGCTTTAGTGGATAAGGTAAAGAAAACACAAAATTTGATGCCAGCAGTTATGGATGATTATTTAAAACGATTGGGAATTACGCAACTGTTAGGCAAATATCCGGGAGAGCTGTCCGGTGGGCAAACCCAGCGGGTGGCGATTGCTCGGGCCTTGTACACGAATCCTGATTTTATCTTGGCTGATGAACCAACAGCCGCTTTGGATAGTGAGCGAGTGGCGGAAGTTGGCCAACTTTTTCAAGAAATTGCCCAGTATGAAAATAAGGCCGTGGTCGTTGTGACGCACGATGTACGGTTAAAAGAAGATGCTGATCGGATTTATGAATTAGTCGATGGTCAAATAAAGAAGTTAAATTAGAAATAGTCTCGTTAAAAATAGTGTTATTTAGAAAATGAATTCTTTGTTCTGATTTTGTGAAGGAAGTAAAAGGGAAAATAGAAAAAGTCGAACGGCTAACCCAGATGCTTCTGACAGTTTGAATGGTGCTGACCCATTAGCCAACTACGCTTACAAGGCAGAAATGGATTCTTTGAAGACTAAGTACAAGGCGGGAATCCAAGACGTAGCTGCAGGAACAAGCCCAGCAACTACGGCCAGTGATGCTGAAAAGCAAGGTGCTAATGACTACACGAACGGATCGAATGTAGCCGTCAATGGCAAGACCATTACCATTCCAACGAGTGGTAATAAGGCTGGTGAAGCGGCAGCTGGTTCCTTCAAAAAGGGTTATCAAGATGCCGTGGATGGCAAAGATGACAGCACTTCTACGGATCCAGTCCAAAAGGCAACCCAGGAAGTAGCTAGTCAAACCTTCAAGGGTGTCACAAATAGTACTATCAAGACTCCTGATGAAATTAAGACGATGAACCCAGTGGCTCAGGTCGCTTACCAAAAGGCAGAACAAGAGGCTGAAGCCGACACTGCTAAGGCAGGTTACACTGATGGCCAAAGCGGTAAGAAGCTACATCAACGGACCCAAGCTACACGACTGGTTATAGTGCCGGTGCCAATGGCCGTCCAAAGAGTCCTAAGAATCAAAGTTCTGTTTATGTTTTGGTTTATGACCGTGGCTACGACTTCTTGTTGAATGAAAAGAACCAGAAGAAGACACCGCAGCCAGAACCATTAGCACCTGTTGAGAGTGCACCAACTCCAGCACCTGTACCACCACAAACAGGCGAATAGCAAAATGTTACTGAAAATAGTGTCCTCGTTGCTTTGTTGCTTTCATCAATCCTTGGATTGGTTGCAATGGCAAAGCGCAAGCGCAACGATAAGTAAGTTTCATTGGTAAATTATTTTAGGGACTATTGCTTTTAGGCCTTAGTGTTTAAACTCAAAAGGAAGTCCAAGAAATAATTTTCTTGGGCTTTTTCTTTTTGCCAAAATTTTGAGATACGTGAAAGCATAACGGTTAATTTGTCGGAGTTTAGAGTGAAACTTTTTTGTCAACTTAGAAAAATAGAAGTAAACGATTGCAAGACTTCTTTGCTTTTGCTAATGGTTTTGGATTTTTTTAGAAAAAATACCGATATATATTGATAGATTTTTACAATAAATCAGAAACATTTTGAAATATTAATTGATAGAAAAACTGATTTTTTGAATACTTTTTGTTTGTGATACTTATGTTATTAATGAAAAGGTGTGAATAGGCTTGAAAACCGAGTTGAATTGTGTAGTTATGATCAATAAAAAAACATGGATAGATGGAAAATGATGGCAAAAAATATCTAAAAAAGAATGGATATAAATATTTGATATTTTTAGATATATTGTGTTACGGTAATGGAAAAATACTATTGATAGTGTGTTGTGAAGGTCGATTGTGTTTTTTGTGAACATGAGTGCTTGTTAGGTTTAGGAAGTCAAATCTAGTGTAGAACCAGCTCGGTCGCAAAATAAAGCAAAAAGTTCATCTTTTCTAAAGTGGCGAGTGATTATCCAACACTTCTAAAAAAGCTAATTGCTTTTATTTTATAAATCAAATACTGGTTGCCGAGCCAGTACTAATGCTCGCTAATGTCGAGTCTGTCAATTTAGGCTATCAACTATGGCTGAAGGAAAGGTGAGTATTTATGATATACAATAAGAAAAATCTTCGGAAAGTTGAAGATAAGAAAGTATTACGGAAGGTAAAAAGCCAATGGGTTGTCGTCTCATTGGCTAGTTTCGGTTTGATTGCTGGAATTGGCGTTGTTCAACACGTTTCGGTTTCTGCCGACAGTGTTCAACAAACTACTTCAGATAATCAAAGTGGTAGCCAGACTCCATCAGGTGATAGCGCCTCAGCGAGTTCTTCAGCCAGTGCGAGTGCTTCAGCAAGCGCTTCACTTAGTACATCGGTGAGCGCCTCAGCAAGTACTTCAACTAGTGCTGCAAACGCAGCTAACAATTCATCTACTAGCAGCACAACGCCGACAGTGCCTGATACTCCTGCAAATTACCAAGCACAGATCAGCCAAGGTGAACAAGACGCTTATGCAGGAAATGCGAGCGCAGCTTCTTCTTTGTCGGGCCGTGCCGCAGATTACTATACTGCTGCTTATAATGGTGCTAAGGCTGCTATGGCGGCTTATGCAGCTGCAACGCAAAGTAAGGGTGCTGGAACACAAGACTATACCTATTATGGTAATACTGCCTCAAAGTTGAATTCGGATGGTACAACGCATACCACAACAAACCCAACAGACGGTACGCCACAGCAATATGGAAGCGCGGATGATGCTAACCAGGGTGGTGCTAACACACCAGCTGAGGCGTATAAGAGTTCAACTAATTATGAAAACCAATTAAATAATAAGTTGAACGTTGCAACGAATACTTCTGTTAAAGGGGACACAACTAAGCAAATCAGCATTCCAACGAGTCAAACCCAATCAATTTTGGACGCTCGTGCAGCTTATCAACAGGATGCTAACTTGGGAACAAGCTTTGACAATGCTGTTGCCTATGCCTTGAGTAAGTACGGTCAACAAGATGCCGAAACAGGTAAGTGGCAAGGAACCTATGTTGATTCAAAGGGAGCTACTGGCAATACTAAAGATTGGTATTTAACAACAAATCCAAATTCTGACACGACTAACCCCTATGACCAAGCTTATCGTGGTGCAGTCGCTGCTATGGCGGCTTACTTCAATAATAATGCCTACCGAGGAAATACCTCTGTCACAGCTTCTTCAACTGGTAATACTTATTACGATCAAGGATTTAACGACGTCGTTAGCCAGGCTGCCCAAGGAATCGCCTACGTCCAAAATGGAAATCAGTTTGCGTCTGTTTTGACGGGATCAACATATACTGGTGGTGGAGGAACAGCTGCTACTAACATTAATACAATTCGCCTTGCTAATGATGTTGATTTGACTGGTGCAACTAATGGTGAAGATGATGTAACAGCTTATGTTAAGTCAAATACATTCACTATCGATGGTCAGAACCACATCATGGATTATCATGGGCTTAACTATACAGTTAATAATCCATCCGGTAGTTTAAATTTGTATATTCAAAACTTCCAAACTCTTTATGGGGCGAACTACTTTGGGCCATTCCGTGCTGAAAGTGGTGCGGGTATTTATTTCAGTAACTTAAATTATGTTGGCCCACAACTATTGAGTTCAAATAGTAATGATGCTTACTTCTCTGGTAACGTTAACGTTATTATTCCTAATAATTCGACGGCTACGTACAATTCTCCATTCCAGTCAGCCGTGCCACTTGAAGGTGGTGGAAACCAGCAAAACTTGGAAGTGAAAAACTTCGTTTTGCAGGCCGGATCACACTACTATGGAACATCATCTCCCAAGGTTGGTGGTGTTAACATTGTTGCCGGTGGTAATTTCACTGTTGCCCAAGGTGCTAAGATGACTTTGGTCTCTCGTGGAACTGGTGCTGAGTCTTCTACTAATAGTGGGGATTACGCTATTAACTTGACGGGCTCAAATGCTTCTTTGAATATTAACAAAGATGCAACAGTTAATATTATTCCTGATTTTTATTCAGGATCAACAACCACATTAGGTGGTGGTGTTTATGCCAGTGGCGCTTCAATCACCATTAATGGTGGTACATTGAACTATGAAGGAAATAATGGTTCGATGGGTTCAGGCGGTTCTACCAATAAGCCAATCTATCTATCTGGTGGATCAACAAAAATTAACGTTATCAACGGTGGTATGCTTCAAGTCTTGATGGATAATGTTCCAGGAAACTCAAGTTCTAATGCCGGTTTGATTGCTAATACGGGTAATGGTTCATTTAACGTTGGTTCTAATGGAAGTTTGAAGGTTGGTGTTACCAACTCTCCTTCTAGTTCAATTATTCCTTACTATGGACCAATCAACATTAACTCGGTTAGTCAAAACCACGTTGTCTTTATCAAGCCGGATGGTACTCAGTATTTCCAAACTGCTGGTAATGGCAATATCACTGCCTATTCTGTTGCGGTTACGCACAATGGTCAAAAGACCTACCTGTATCAATTCCAGTTGCCATCGGGTTCTAGCACATATACCGGAACTGATATGAATGGTCAATCAGTTACTGGTACCGTTGCTGGGAACACTTTGGATATCGCCAATGTACCTGCTGTGCAGTTGATTGGTCCATTGGTGAAGACTCCTAACCAAGATGGTTCAACAACGGTTACTGGTTATGTTAAGTTGACTAATTATAGTGATTTGAGTCAAAAGGATACGCCACTATACATTGGTGTTGCTTCCGGAACTGGTACGAGTTACGATACGTTGACACAGATTGGTAGCCCAGTGAAAGACACAACGTCTACTGCTGATCCAAACACCTATACTGAAACTCAGTCTACCAAAGACTACAATGGTGGGTTGTTAGCAGTTAGCTATACCATTCCAAAGGGAACTGATGCCACTAACGTTGGTATGCGCTTCCACTATGGTGTTAACTCTGTTAATTCTGTTTTGACACCAACAAACTACACAACAACGATGGAAGCCTACAAGCCAGATGGTAAGGGTGGTGTCGTTGCTGACCCAACTGGAAGTATCGTGACTGATAGCGGCGCTGCGGGTGCGACATCACCAAGTGCTAAGGCGATTACCGATGCCAAAACTGATGCCCAAAACAACAATACTGCCCAGAAGGATAGCGAAGACTTTAACACTAAGAACGACCAGGGTTATACAAACAACTATAACAGTTATAAGAGTGGTTATAGTGACTTTGCCAAAGCACCCGCTAATCAGGATGTGACACAGACTGCCGCTTACCAAAATGCCGATAGTCCATCTGCTTATTTGCAGGGTTACAACGATGCGGCTACCCAAGCTGGTATCAAGGATGCTCAGTCAGGTAAGGACAGCGGTTCTACTAATACTCAGTACCAACAAGCAAGAACTGATTACAATAATGCCAAGAAAGCAATTAACTTTACTCCTGGTCAATCAGCACCAGCTGCTCCAAAAGGTTCATCACAGGCTACAGCACAAGCTTATACAGATGCACAAGGTGCTGCTGCTTTCTTTAAGGACGAAGAAGCTGGCACACACAATTCAAGGTACTAGCTACGCTGCTCTAACTCCTGCACAGCAAACTACTTATAACCAAGCTTATGCTGGTTATATCCAAGCTGGAAAGGTTTCACCAACTGCTACTAACCCTGATACGAATGCTACTACGATTGAGCAACAAGGATTTGACTACGGTCAATCATTGATTAATGGTGGCTTGTCAAAGACTGCTCCGACAGCCATATCAAGCAATATTAAGTATTTGTCCGCTGCTATTCTCGGTTATAACACGGCTCAGGCTGCGATTACACAAGCGCAAACGAATGGTACAAGTAGTGCAGAAGCAAAGGCTACTGACCCAACTAAGTTGAGTACTGATGGCCAAAAGGCAAGTACTGATGGTCAAGCAGGTACTGATTTGACCTTCTATCGTTCGGTTAAGTTTGGTAACTATGCTGCTCAGAATAAGCAGTCAGATAGTACCTTGGACCAGTATGCAGAAGTTGGTTACTATCCACTCGTTAGTGCCCAAGCTTATAAGGATGGGGCAGCTGCTTATCAAAGTGGTGCTGGTTCAACGCCAACGGCAACAGCAGATACAAGTTCAAAGGCTGCTCAAAATGCCTTTACCAAGGGTTACAATGATGCCCAAACTGGTACAGCTGATGGAATCAAGCGCTTCTTGAATGGAACGGCAGCAGCAACTTCATCAGATCCAGATGATGCTGCTACATCAAGCTCAAATACGGCTCAGACTAACGCTCAAAAGGGATTTGATGATGACAACAAAACTCCGGCCGTAACTGACCCTACTTTAGCAAATGACAAGGGATATCAAGCTGGTCAAAATGCTGCCAAGGCGGCTCAACAGGCAGCGGCTGATGAACAGAGCGGTACGGATCATCGTAGTTCTGTGACTGATACGGCTTCTTATGATACTGCAAAGCAAGAATATGAAGCTGGTGCTAAGGCTGCCGCTGGTGGAAACACTACTCGTTCAACAGATGCTAACCCAGTCAAGCAACAAGCATACAACAAGGCTTTGGATGATGCTGCCGCATCTCAAGCTCAAGCTATCCAGGATGCAAAGGATAACGACGGTAAGGCCCCTGCACCAGCAAGGACATACTCTGCAAACCCAGATGTTCAGACTTTGGTAACAAAGGCTTATTCTGACGCGCAAACTGGTTACACAAATGCTTTGAATGGCAAGACACCAGGTACTTCAGCAACTGATGCTGAAAAGCAAGGGGCAACTACTGGTACTGTTGATAAGGCTTATGTTGATGCAGTAGTTGCTGGTGGATCACCAACAGCACCTTCAGACGCAAAGAAGAATACGGTTGATTCAGGTATTGCCGCCGCTAAGGCTGCAGTTGCTGCTTCCGCTTCCGCTGGAAAGGATCCACAGTCAGTGAGCCAAACGCCTGCTGATAGTTCAGTAGCAAACGATCCATTGGCAACATATGCTTATCAACAAGCTGTTGATCAAGCCCAGAAGGATTACCAAAAGGGTGTCGATGAAGCCAAAAATGGTAAGACACCTGATAATTCAGCGAGTGATGCTGAAAAGCAAGGTGCTACAGACTTTACGAAGGGCTTCAACGGTGGCAATGGTTCAACTGCGGCAAACTCTAATTCTGGTGAACAGGCAGGAAACAAAGCTGCTGATTCATTGACCAAGGGTTATGAAGATGCTGAAAAGAATACCGATGACAGTTCTAGTGATGACCCTGTTCAAAAACTTGCTAATGCGGCTGCTAAGAAGGCCTTTGCTGATAGTCCAAACTTCGCGGATACCAGCACGATGGATCCAATTTCAAAGGCTGCTTATGAAAAGGCCGAAGATGCGCTTAAGAATGCTGCTGCTAACGGTGCCCAAGAGTATTTGGCTGGTAAGACTCGTCCAGATACAACGACAGTTACCGGTGCTAAAGAAGCTACTGGTTATGATGCCGCTAAGAGTGGTTTTGCAGATGGTGCCAACGCTGCCAACGCTGCCGCAGGTTCCACAGCTGATTCAACAAAGTCTAGCGACTCTAACTACATGACGGGTTACAATGCTGCCCAAGCCGCAAAGAAGGCTGAAGCAGATACGGCTAATAATACGGATAATCCAGCCGGGTCTCCAGATGCCGCTTCTTATACGAAGGCTCAAACGGCCTATGCTGCTGGTATCACCGATGCCAAGGCTGGTCAGACCGCACAATCAACAGACAGTGATCCAGTTAAGCAACAAGCTTACAACCAAGCTTTGGCCGACTATCAGAAGGGTGTTGATGAAGCAACAAATGGCAAGACACCAGCTGACACAGCAAGTGCTGCTGAGAAGCAAGGTGCTAGCGACTTTAACAAGGGCTTGACTGATGCGGTTAATAACCCATCATCAACGCCAGCAAATGCTGGTGAGCAAGCAGGCAAGACTGCCGCTGCTACCCTCAACAATGCTGTAAATGATGCCAAGAGTGGTACCTCTGATGATAGTCAGGATGCTGACCCAGTCAAGAAGGCATCTTATATTGCTGCTGCTCAAGCCTATAAGGATGAAGCTGCTGGAACACCAAAATCAGATGATGCAATCAACGCTTTGGATCCAGTTTCAAAGTTTGCTTACCAAACAGCATTGGCTGAAGCCAAGGCACAAGCACAAAATGGACAAGATGCCTTTACGAATGGTACTGGTCGTCCTACTGGTGATACGCCAGCTGACAAGGTTGCTCAAGCTGCTTATGACAAGGCCCAGAAGGGTTATGAAGACGCTAAGAATAATACCCCAACTGCAGCCGATGCCGATAATCCTGCATACAAGGCAGGTCAAGCTGCCTATGCTGCTGGAAAGCAAGGGGCAACGACTTCAATAGAACCAACAACAGAGGGACCTGCAAAGCAAGGTTACGATGGTAACAAACAAGGTGCTGCAGATGCCCTTGCTGGTAAGGATGAGGAAGCTGCTTTGGCATCTAAGCCACAAGCTTACCAAGATGCTTACAACAATGCCTACAATGCTGCAAAGCAAGGATTGACTGATGGTGGCAACGCCGCAGCCGGTACAGCTGCAGATACAACAAAGGCCAGTGACCCTAACTATAAGAAGGGTTATGATGCTGCACAAGCTGGAAAGCAAGGTGCCGCAGATGCTGCTAACAACGTTGATAACTCAACTAAGTCGACAGATCCTGATTCCTATAAGAAGGCTCAAGGAGCTTACCAAGATGGTGAACAGGCTGCTGCAGACGCTGCCAAGACAAATACTAAGCCTGCTGAAACAACCAATACGGACCCAGTTTACAAGCAAGCTTATGATCAAGCTTTGACAGATGCTGCTAATAAGGCTGATTACCAGAAGGGTGTTGATGAAGCAACAAATGGTAAGACACCAGCTGACACAGCAAGTGCTGCTGAGAAGCAAGGTGCTACCGACTTTAACGCTGGCTTCAACGGTGGTAATGGTGCAACTATTGCTAACCCAACTGCTGGTCAAAAGGCCGGAATGGATGCTGCGAATGGCTTTAACAAAGGTTATGAGGATGCCCAAAAGGGTACTGATGACAGCCAGGCAACTGACCCAGTCCAAAAGGCTGCGAATGTCGCTGCCGCTCAAGCTTATGAGGATGTTGCTGCTGGAACACCAAAGTCAACCGATGCAATCAACGCATTAAATCCTATTTCAAAGGCTGCTTACCAGAGGGCATTGACTGATGCTCAAAACAGCGCTGCCAATGGTGAAAAGGCATACCTGAGTGGTCAAACTCGTCCAGACGACTCAACACCAGCCGGAAAGGCTGCCGCTGCTGCTTACGACAGGGCAAAGCAAGGTTATGCTGATGCCGCTGCCGGTAAGACAACTGATGCCGACCAGAATGATCCGGCATATCTTGCTGGTAAGAAGGCTTACACAGACGGTCAAACTGGTTACAACGGCACGACCACTCCAGCGGCTGACGCTTCACAGCAAACAAAGGATGCCTATAGTGGTGCAACTTCAGGTGCGACCGATGCCGTTGCCGGTAAGGCAAAGCCAACTGATTTGGCAGCAAAGTCACCTGCATATCAGGTTGCTTACAATAAGGCTTATACTCAGGCACAAGCAGGAATGGCTGATGCAACCGCAAGTACGACACCTACGGATGCCCAGAAGGCTGATCCAAACTACATGACTGGTTATAACGCTGCTAAGAATGCCGCAGATAGTGGCTCTCAAGCATTCCTTAACGGTCAAGCTCGACCAGATGATTCAACACCCGCAGGTAAGGCTGCTGCTACAGCTTATGATGCAGCTAAGAACGGTTACAATGGTGCCGCCGCTGATGCTCAATCAGGTAACGAACCGACGGATGCCGAAAAGGCTGACCCAGCTTACATGAAGGGTTACCAAGCATATAAGGATAGCCAAACTGGTTATACTGGTGCTGGAACTGACACGAAGCCAGCTGCCGATGCCCCTCAAGCAGCACAAGATGCCTACAATGGTGGTGTTGCTGGTGCTAAGGATGGCGCTGCTGGTGCACCAAAGGAAAGCGACCTTTCAACAAAGTCACAGGTTTATCAAGATGCCTACAACAAGGCATATGCTGATGCCGCCGCTGGTGCCAAGGCTGGTTACCAAGACGGTTCTCAAAGCGGTACACCAACTGATTTGACGAACAAGAGTGCCATCTACAAGCAAGCTTATGCCGCAGCGAAGGCTAAGGCCGATGCCGAAGCTACCGCTGGTGCTGCCGACTTTGCCCAAGGCAAGAGCGCACCGACGACTGCAACTGCTGCTAGCCAGTACGGTTACGACCGTGCTAAGGCAGGATTTGACGATGCCAATGCCGGTAAGCCAGCTCAAGCAAATGATGCAGCTTACATGGCCGGATACAACTCTGGTTTGAAGCGCTACACAACGACAAACAACACAGCGCAAGATGATGCTTTGTTTGGCAAGGGTCGTCAAGACGCCAACCTTGATGATGCAGATAAGACCGCTTATGACCAAGCTTATGCACGGACAATTGCTGGTTTGAACGATGGTGCTAATGGCGCAGCCAAGGCATACCCAGATGATGCTAATTATTTGAAGGGTTATGCCGCTGGTCAAGCTGTGAAGGCATTGCTTGCTGACAAGCAAAACAATACTAAGACGGCTGTTGATGATCAAGCAAGCTATGGCTTGGCAAACCAAGGTTACTTGCAAGCACAAGATGACGTTAAGAATGGTCGGGCAAAGGCTCCTAACAACCAAAACCCTGTTTATGTTTTGGCTTATGACCTTGCTTATGATCAACTCTTGAAGGAAAAGGAAGCACAAGGAACAGTAACTTCAGCTGAACCAACTGCGACAGATAATGTTACTCCTACAACGAAGTCATCCGTCTTGCCAGCAACTGGTGAAGAAAAGACTGCTGCTAACAACAGTGGACTTATTCTTGGACTTGCTGCTTCATTCCTCGGATTGTTTGCAGCTGCAAAGCGCAACAAGCGTGATGAGAAGTAATCCTTTCCAAAGCAAACTTGTTTCGTAATGTTTGGCAAGGAGGCAAACAATAACTGTGGCTAACGCCATAGTGGTATGAACCTCAGAATTTGAACTCTACAAATTCTGAGGTTTTTACTTTGCTAAAAAATCAGGAGAGCAACAAATAAAGTAAAAGGATGGTCGGAAAAAGAAATTTTTGAGGTAGCGGATTCTAATAAAGTTCTTTTAAATTAAAATAACCAATAACTTTTAGATGATCATTTCCCTTAAAATCAGCCTTTTTAAGTAAAAAAGTCCGAATAAAACGAAAAAAATGTGCAAAACCACTTGCAAGATTAGGTGTCAGTGCTATAATTATTAAAAACTAATAATAAAACGTTAATTAGGAAGTAGTAATCTCTGTTTTGTAGCTCAGTGAAGTGTTGGTTGGTGTGAAACACGTACAAACGAAGATGAACGTCACCTAATAGTTGTATGCGATGAAAACCATACTGGGTGCTCCCATTACAGAGCTGACGATTTGAATTTTAGATCGAATAATGAGAGATACCCTATTTGGGTATAAGTAAGGTGGTACCGCGTGCAGAACGTCCTTTAGTCGAAAGACTAAAGGGCGTTTTTTTATTGGTTAGGAAAAAAGGGAAGAGGACGAGAAGATGAAGAAGATAACAAAGTGGTTGCAACAAGCATTCATCACGATCACTGTTTTGGTTGTCGCCGGATTAGGCATGACCCAAGTGGCCCACGCTGATGACGGCTTGCAAAAAATTAAAAAAGCAGGTGTGATGAAGGTGGCGATTTCGCCGGATTACCCACCATACGAATTCCAGATGAATAAAAACGGCACTTCAACGGATGTTGGAATGGACGTTGACATCGTTAAGCAGATTGCTAAGGACTTGGGCGTGAAATTAGAAATCAAGAACATGGACTTTAGTTCCGTCTTGGTTGCCGTTCAAACTGGCAAGGTTGACATGGCTATCGGGGGAATCAACCCAACCGACGAACGTCGTCAAAGCGTTGATTTTTCAAAGGTTTACTACAACGGTGGTCAAAGCTTCTTGATCAGTAAGACCAACGCTTCAAAGTATAAGAATGCTAGCGACTTGCAGGGAACCAAGATTGGTGCCCAAACCGGAACCTTGCAATATAACTTGGCTCAACAAAAGATTTCAGGAGCTACAGTTGTTGGAATGGACAAGACGCCAAACCTGATTTTCGCCTTGAAGACGAACAAGGTGGCAGCCGTTGGAGTTGAAAAGCCAGTTGCCCAGGCTTATGTTGCCAACGACAAAAATTTGAAGATGATTGATTCCGGCTACCAGTTGGATATCAACCAAACCGGTGCAGCGATTGCCTTTGCTAAAGGAAATCCTGAATTGGTAGCAGCAGTCAACAAGTCAATCGATAAGATTGAGAACCATGGCTGGATTAAGACTTACTTGAAGAACGCCGGTAAGAACATGTCCGAAAACACGGTGGACACGTCAATGCTTCGCTACTGGCACTACTTCTACAGTGGTTTCTTAAACACCACCTTAATTGCTTTCGTTTCAGTTGTCTTTGGAATTATCCTAGGAATTATCTTGGCCTTGATGAAGATGTCAAAGTTTAAAATCTTGAGTTGGCCAGCAATTTCTTACATCGAAATTGTCCGGGGAACACCAATGATGGTTCAAATCCTCTTGGTTTACTTTGGTCTTGGTGCTTTGATTAACATCCCAGCCTTGACGGCCGGTATCATTGCCGTTTCCTTGAACTCAGGTGCCTATGTTGCTGAAATTATCCGTGGTGGAATTACGTCATTGGATAAGGGACAAAAGGAAGCTGCCAAGAGTCTTGGCTTGAACCAAAAAGACACGATGCGTTTTGTGATTTTGCCACAGGCCTTTAAGAACATTTGGCCAGCATTGGGCAACGAATTTATCTCAGTTATCAAGGAAAGTTCCATTGTTTCGATTATCGGTGTGACTGATTTGGTCTACGAATTGAACATCGTCCGTGCTGACACTTATCGTGGTATCGCACCAATCGTGGTTGTCATGGTGATTTACTTCTTGATGACCTTTATCTTGACACGGGGATTGAACTACTTAGAAGGGAAGATGAACCATGACTAATCCATTAATTTCTGTAAAACATCTCAAAAAAGACTTCGGTGGCAATGAAGTTTTAAAAGACATTAACGGCGACATTGATGCCGGCCAGGTGGTCTGCATCATCGGCCCTTCTGGATCAGGTAAGAGTACCTTGCTCCGCTGCATTAACCAGCTGGAACGTCCAACCAGCGGTGTTGTTGATTTCAACGGTGTTGATTTAGCTCAACAGTCTGACCAGGAATTGGCCAAGTTGGGTGAACAAATCGGCATGGTTTTCCAAAGCTTTAACCTCTTCCCTAATATGTCGGTTTTGGCCAATTTGAAATTAGCACCAATGCGAGTAAAGGGCATGTCCGACGAAGAGGCGACTGCTGTGGCCATGAAATATCTGACAAGCGTTGGTTTGGCCGATAAGGCCGATGCCTTCCCAAACAGCTTGTCTGGTGGGCAGAAGCAACGTGTGGCCATCGCCCGTGCTTTGGCAATGCAGCCTAAGGTTTTGTTCTTTGATGAACCAACCTCAGCTTTGGATCCAGAAAATGTCGGTGAAGTTCTCAAGGTCATGAAGTCATTGGCCGACGGTAATATGACCATGGTGGTCGTAACCCACGAAATGCACTTCGCTAAGCAGGTCGCCGATGAAATTTGGTTTATGGCCGATGGCATTATCCAGGAAAAGAATACACCGGATGAACTGTTTGACCACCCACAAAATCCAAAGACTCAGGACTTTATTAGTAAGGTTTTGGTGGATTAAATCAGTTGGCTGAGCCGTTGAGAAAGTGGGGTTAGTAGTTTAGCGGCTCATACGCAGCCCAAGCTGTTATCCCAATAAACAAGTGAAATTGATTGAACAATAGAGGAGAAATAACATGACAAAGAAAATCGTATTGGCATATTCAGGTGGATTAGATACATCTGTGGCCATTCCATGGCTGATTGATAAGGGTTATGAAGTGATCGCCGTTGTCTTGGACGTTGGTCAAGGTGGTAAGGATTTGGATGAAATCCAAAAGAAGGGCCTCCAAGTTGGTGCAGTCCAGTCAATCGTTGTTGATGGTAAGGAAGAATTCGCCAGCGAATACGTGGCACCAGTGATCAAGGCCAACGCCTTGTATGAAGGCGCTTATCCTTTGGTTTCAGCTCTTTCACGGCCATTGATTATTAAGAAATTAGTTGAGATTGCTCATGAAAACGGGGCAGATGCTATTGCCCACGGTTCCACTGGTAAGGGAAACGATCAGGTTCGTTTCGAAGCTGCCATCCACGCCTTGGATCCTGATTTGGCTATCGAGGCCCCAATTCGTGACTTCCACTGGTCGCGTGAAGAAGAAATCGATTACGCTAAGGACCACAACGTTCCAGTGCCAATTGGTAAGCAATCACCATACTCAATTGATGCCAACTTGTGGGGCCGTGCTAATGAAGCCGGCATTCTCGAAGATCCTTGGAACATGGCACCCGATGATGCTTGGGGCATGACGGTTGCACCAGAAGATGCACCGGAGGAAGCAACATTCTTGGACTTGACCTTTGAAGAAGGCTTGCCAGTTGCACTTGATGGTGAAAAGATGACCTTGGCTCAGTTGATTGTCAAGCTAAATCAGATTGCCGGTGCCAATGGCATTGGCCGGATTGATAAGATTGAAAATCGTTTGGTTGGCATTAAGTCTCGTGAAGTTTATGAAGCACCAGCCGCAGCTGTGATTATGGCTGCTCACAAGGACTTGGAAGACTTGACGTTGGAGCGTGACGTTGCGCACTACAAGCCTTTGTTGGAACAGAAGGTGACGGACCTGATTTACAATGCTTTGTGGATTACGCCACTCTTTGATGCCTTACAGGCCTTCATGGACCAGACACAACAGGTTGTGAACGGGACAGTCAAGATGAAGTTGTACAAGGGACAAGCCGTTGCCGTTGCACGGAAGTCTGAGGAAAACTCACTGTACAACAAAAACTTAGCCACATATACAGCGGCTGATAGCTTTGATCAAGTCGCTGCTGGTGGATTCATTAAGTTGTGGTCATTGCCAAGCATGGTCTTTGAGCAAGTCAACCACGTCCATTCAGAACAAAAGAAATAGGAGAGAATCAAATGTCCGATAAATTATGGGGTGGCCGGTTTACCGGCAAAGCAGCAGAATGGGTCGATGAATTTGGCGCCTCAATCGGCTTTGATTACCGGTTGGCAGAAGAAGACCTGGAGGGCTCATTGGCCCACGTGAAAATGTTAGGCCAGCAAGGCATTATTTCAGTTGAAGAAGCTGAGCAAATCAGTGCCGGCCTGCACGACATTCAGGCTGATTTGGGCACTGGCAAGGTGGAATTTTCGGTTGCAAATGAGGATATCCACTTGAATATTGAGTCCTTGTTGACGAAAAAAATTGGTCCAGTGGCGGGCAAACTGCATACGGGTCGATCACGGAATGACCAGGTGGCGACGGACTTTCATTTGTGGGTGAAGCACCGCTTACCAGCAGTCAAGGAAGCTATCACGGAATTACAGCAGACTCTCCTTGACTTAGCCAAGAAGCACGCTGATGTGATTATGCCGGGCTATACACACATGCAACACGCCCAGCCCATTAGCTATGGTCACTACCTTTTGGCCTACTTCGAAATGTTCCAGCGTGACTTTGAACGATTCGAATTTAACGAAAAGCATACGAATATGCTGCCATTGGGCGCTGCTGCCTTGGCGGGCACGACCTTCCCAATTGACCGTCAACTGGTCGCTGACGAATTGGACTTCGATGCCATCTATCACAATAGTTTGGATGCCGTTTCGGATCGGGATTTTGCCCTCGAGTTTCTCTCGAATGCCTCGATTTTGATGGTGCATTTGTCCCGGATGGCGGAGGAACTGATTTTATGGGGGACCTACGAGTTCAATTACATTGAACTTTCAGACAACTTCTCAACCGGATCATCGATTATGCCCCAAAAGAAGAATGCGGACTTTGCCGAACTCGTGCGAGGCAAGACCGGCCACGTCTTTGGGAGCTTGATGGGATTGTTGACGGTTATGAAGGGCTTGCCATTGGCTTACAACAAGGATATGCAGGAAGATAAGGCAGCCACATTCGAGGTAATGGACACCATTTTGGCCTCCGTGAAGGTCTTTACGGGGATGTTATCAACGATGACGGTCCACGCTGACCGGATGGAAGCTGCCACGAAGGATGACTTCTCGAACGCCACCGAATTGGCTGACTACTTGGCCACGAAGGGTGTGCCTTTCCGTCAAGCGCATGCGGTTGTCGGTGAGTTAGTTTTGAAGGGCATCCAAACGGGGCAAACACTCAATGAAATGTCGTTGGTAGATCTCCAGGCCGCCGACAGCCATATCGAAGAAGATGTCTATGAAGAGTTGACTTCCAAGGCCGCCGTTAATCGTCGGACGTCGCTTGGTGGCACGGCCGTTGCCAACGTCCTCAAGGAAATCAGCCGGGGACAAGAGCTACTGGTAACACGGTAAGTGTTGCCAATGATTTCAGAATAACCGCTAGCTACAGGGTCTGCGCTCATTTAGGCAAATAAAAAACACCGAACAGCTTTGTTCGGTGTTCATCAGAGTGAAGGATTTCGTCCTTCGCTCTTTTTATTTGCTGATTTTTACTTAGCAACAATTTCTTGGACTTGCTTCAATTCACTGAGCTTCCAGTCAACGTAAGAAGTCTTTTCTGGTGAAGTTTCCGTCACCTTAACGATTGGGATGTTGTTGTCCTTGGCCAACTTGACGATCTTATCAACAGTGCCGCCTGTGGTTTGCGTGTTGTAAACCAAGAAGGCGAGTTCGTGGCTCTTGATCTTGTTTTGGATATCCGTCAAGACGGCTGGTGAAGGGTCATTTCCTTCTTCAATCGCTTCGGCAAAATCAGTGCCGACCACGTTGGCACCCAAGGCGTCCAACATGTATTCGTAAACTGGCTCGGTTTCCATGACTTCCTTACCGGCAACTGCTGATTTCAATTCGGCAATCTTGTCGGTCACTGGCTTAAGCTTTGTGGCGTAGTCCTGTGCATTGGCTTGATAATCAGCCTTGTGCTTTGGATCTTTCTTGCTGAGTGTATCAGCCAAACCTTGAGCGGCCTTAATCATGTTTTCTGGATCATTCCACAAGTGGGGATTTGAACCAGACTTTTTGTTCAAAATATCGTTACCAACATAGAGCACTTGCGTTGACTTCGATGTCTTAGCTAATTTCTGTAACCAAGCATCGTAGCCTAAACCATTTCCAAAGGCGATGTCCGCCTTGGCAACCTTTTTAGCAACTGCGTTGGTTGGTTCATAATCTTCCGGTGAAACGGACTGCTTGGTAATAATCGCTGAAACATCAGCATGGTCGCCTGCAACCGTCTTGGCCAATTCGGCATAGACGTTTGTTGAAGCGACAATGGTTAACTTGTCAGATTTTTTGTCATCTTTTTGACTGTTGCTTTGCCAAGCAACTAATCCACCAACGACAGCCAAAATCAGTACTAAGATTGTGACCACGATGGTTGTTTTCTTCTTTTGCATCATCATTCCTCCAGTGGGGGTGTTCTGTGATCCGGCCGTCCAATTTTGGTGGCGGCCAAGAGCTCATCAAAAATCTGCTGTTGCGCATCCGTTAAGACAATGTCTTTTCGGTAAGCAAAGCCGACCTTAAACATGGGCTGGTCGTCATCTGTGATTGGCAATGCGGTCACACCCGGGAAAGTTAACGCTGGGTGGTGGACCATAAAGCCAATCCCACGATTTTGTCGAATCAGGCTTAGAATTCCGTAGGGTTCCGAGGAATTAAACAAAACGTTGGCATGAAAATGGGCGGCTCGGGCCAACTGGTCGAAAGCCTGGGTATGAACGAAGTTACCTTTCAATAGGATGAATCTTTCGTCTTTGATGTCTTCAAATGACACGGACCCTGTTTGAACCAAGGGGTAGTCGTCGGCAGCCAAAATAGCAAAGGGCTGCTCGTCAAAGGCGATTAAATTGAATTCGCTTTGATCGATGTCATCGAGATAGCCGACAAAGGAAGCGTCGAGCTCACCATTTTTTAACTGGTCGATGGCCTCTTGGGCCCCGACTTCAACTGTTTTCAAATGGGCGAGTGAATCGTCAGATAAGACCGTTGCAATGGCTGGAAAGTAAGCAACTTGAATAATGGGTGGCAAACCAATCAAAAGTGATTCTTCACTGTCGCGTTTGATCTCCGTTTGGGCAACCTGGTACTGTTCCACAATCAAGGTAGCATGTTGTCGCAAAACTTCGCCGGCGTGGGTCAGTGTCACGTTTTTATGCGCTGCCTGTCGCAAAATGAGCTTGGCGCCAAGCTCTTTTTCCAACCGCTGCATCGCAAGCGACACCGTTGGCTGGGAAATCTCGAATTTTTCAGAAACCTGAGAAAAGTTTCGGTAGGTTGCGAGGGCTAAATAGTATTGTAAATCAGTTATGCGCAAGGTTTTCTCCAAATTCAGTTCTTAACATTCAAGCCTACCTCCTATTATAGCAAAATCTGTCAACCCCCCTTCATGAACTATAGGGAAAAGTGTGGGTATGCCACCTGTTTGACTATAATTTTCCTGGGGTTATAGAATAACAGCGTTAAGTAATTCGAACTTTGATTCGGGTTAGAAAACAAAGAAAAAAGGAGCCTATCTCATGACACCAATTGAGATTTTAAATAATCCCTTCTTGAACAAGGGAACAGGGTTCACGATGGAAGAACGTAAGGAACTCGGCGTTGCCGGTCTTTTGCCTCCCCGCGTGCAAACTTTGGAAGAACAATCAGCACAAGCATACGCACAATACCAATCAAAGCCTTCTGATTTGGAAAAGCGCTTGTTCTTGATGGAAATCTTCAACACAAACCACACATTGTTTTACTACTTGTTCGGACAACACGTGGTTGAGTTTATGCCGATCGTTTATGATCCAGTGATTGCTGACACGATTGAAAACTACTCAGAATTGTTTGTTGATCCACAAAACGCTGTTTACTTGTCAATCGACGAACCAGACGTTATGGAATCAGCCTTGAAGGCTGGTGCCAATGGTCGTGACATCAAGTTGATTGTTGTCACAGATGCCGAAGGAATCTTGGGTATCGGTGATTGGGGAACGAACGGTGTTGATATCGCCGTTGGTAAGTTGATGGTTTATACGGCGGCTGCCGGTGTTAACCCTGAAAACGTTTTGCCTGTTGTCTTGGATAACGGAACAAACAACCAATCATTGTTGGACAACGACATGTACTTGGGTAACCGTCACGAACGTGTTCGCGGCGAAAAGTATACGGAATTTGTTGACAGCTTTGTTGAAGCTGCTGAAAACTTGTTCCCTAACTTGTACTTGCACTGGGAAGACTTTGGCCGTTCAAACGCCGCTGTTATCTTGGACAAGTATAAGGACAAGATTACAACATTTAACGATGACATCCAAGGAACTGGAATCATCACTTTGGCAGCTGCTTTGGGTGCCATGACTATCACTGGTGAAAAGTTGTCTGACCAGACTTACTTGACATTCGGTGCAGGTTCAGCCGGTGCAGGTATCGCCAACCGGATGTTCGAAGAAATGTTGCAAGAAGGTTTGTCTGAAGAAGAAGCTCGCAAGCACATCTACATGGTAGACAAGCAAGGTTTGCTCTTCGACGACATGGATGATTTGACTCCTGAACAAAAGCCATTCGCCCGCTCACGTTCAGAATTCGCAAACGCTGCTGATTTGACAAACTTGGCAGCTGTTGTGAAGGAAATTCACCCAACAATCATGGTTGGAACTTCAACTCAACCAGGTGCCTTTACCAAGGAAATTGTACAAGAAATGGCTGCTCACACTGAGCGTCCAGTTATCTTCCCATTGTCAAACCCAACGAAATTGGCTGAAGCAAAGGCTGAAGACTTGCTTGAATGGACTGATGGTAAGGCCTTGATTGCGACTGGAATTCCAGTTGACCCAATCGAATACAAGGGTGTTACTTACGAAATCGGTCAAGCTAACAACGCCTTGGTTTACCCAGGACTTGGTCTTGGAACAATCGCCTCAACTGCAAAGGTTTTGAATGATGAAATGATTTCAGCCGCTGCTCACTCATTGGGTGGTATTGTTGATGCATCAAAGCCAGGGGCAGCCGTTTTGCCACCAGTTTCAAAGTTGACTGTCTTCTCAGAGACAGTTGCTATCGCCACTGCTCAGTCAGCTGTTGACCAGAAGATCACGAAGGAAGAGATCGCCGACGTGAAGAAGGCCATCGAAGACTTGAAGTGGGAACCTAAGTACTAAGATTTAACTTACAAAAAAACAAAGCAAAGCAACAACACATGGAAAAGGGCGTAAAGTCCTTTTTTATGTACAATTTTTTAAAAATAGTGAAGTTCATGGAAAATCAGTGACCACATCAGCGCTGAGAAGTGGATGGGGCTGTGATAATCAGGCGCCACCCGTAGAAGGGAGTTTTTATGGCATTTTTGAATTCGATTGAAAGTGTTGTGACAATCATCTTGATGATTGCCCTTGGTTTTATTTTGCGCCAGTGGGGTTGGTTTGCTGACGGTTTTTCCGGGAATATTTCCCGCTTGATTACCAATATCGCCTTACCGGCATCGATTTTTGTGTCGGTCTTAAAGTTTTTGACACGTGATAAATTAGTGTCCTTGTCTGGAGGGTTGGTTTACGCCTTCCTCTCATTTGCCATTAGCTACTTAGTTGCCTACATTTTGGCTTATGTCTTCAAGGTCCGTCCTGGCCGCAAAGGGACCTTTATTAACGTTGTCGTTAATGCCAATACCATCTTTATTGGCTTGCCCTTAAATGTGGCCCTCTTTGGTAACCAGGTCTTATCTTACTTCCTGGTTTATTATGTAATGAATACGGTTTCGACCTGGGCCATTGGTGCTTTGATTATTGCCAATGATAACCCAGATAAAGGACAAAGGGCTTTCAATTGGAAGAAACTTTTGCCCGCTCCATTGATTGGGTTCCTGGTGGCCTTGGCCTTCTTACTCCTGGCCATTCCAGTTCCTGATTTTGCAACGTCAACACTGACTTACGTTGGTAACTTGGTCACGCCATTGTCCCTGATTTACATTGGGATTGTCCTAGCGGATGCTGGCTTAAAAAGCATTCACTTTGACAAGGACACGGTTGTTGCCTTAGTTGGGCGCTTTATCTTTGCACCGACAGTTATGTTGACACTGTTGGTCTTTGCCGGCGGCTTCTTGGGCCATTTACCACACCTTGAAGCTCAGACTTTGGCAGTGCAAGCTGCCACGCCGGCTTTGGCTGTTCTGCCAATTTTGGCCAATGAGGCTAATGGCGACGTGAAGTACGCCACGAACGTCGTCACCACATCAACCATTCTCTTTGTGGTGGTTGTGCCTGTCGTGAATACCGTTGCGACAATGCTCTTTAAATAAGATATCTTTCGGTAAGAAAACCCGCCCTTCTCAGCGTTGAGAAGGGCGGGTTTTTTCTTGAAAATAAGTAGTTCCAGGAAAGGGTAAGAAGTACTTGCTTTTATTATTTGCTTTTTTAACTCATAATAATCATAGGTTATTAGCAGTAATTGAAAGGGGGAGGGTGATGGAGTTTGGGGAACATTTAGAGCAAGTACGAAAACAAAAAGGAATGTCACAGCAGACGTTATCTAACCTTCTGTTTGTGACTAGGCAAACAATTTCTCACTGGGAAAATGGAAAAACTTATCCTGATTTTAATTTGTTAATTTGTCTATCCGATATTTTAGATTTATCGCTTGATGAGCTATTAAGGGAAGATGGAAAAATGAAAGATAGTTTTACGAAGAAAGATGTTCAAGGATTTTTTAAACCAATTTATCGTAGATTATTGTTAGCAGATTTATGTTTTGTAATTATTTTATTTCTTGAAGCAACAGATGTTATTCGACTGACGATTTGGGGATTCATTCCAGTTGTCGTTGGTAGTCTTATCGTAAGTTACGTAGTTACTCGATTAAAACGATTAGATCGGCAATATCAATTTGACATGCGTTATACATGGCAAAAGCGTACCGAGAAACTATTTAATTTCATTCATAAACATTCTCAACGTTAACTGTGTGTGCATAAACAAAAGACCAACTCTGAGTTGGTCTTTTTGAATTCGGTTGAAGTTAGTGGCTTTTGCTATTGAATGTCATCAAGTCGGTCTTCTCCCCGCCACTTTGGTAACAGTTCAGATAAGGCAACAGTTTCTCTAGTTTTAAAGGCCATCATAAAGCGCGTTGCTTTATTTTTACTATTCAATTGTAGTAAGAAATCTAAGCAGTCGCCACAAGGCATGCTATTACCATTTGCTGGTGCACTGTCCCTGAAGGTGATGATTTTTTTTGTTTTTGTTTGTCCACTGTGTTGGAACATACGAAATGCAGCAGCACGTTCTGCACAAAGATGAAAAACGCCGGCCGTGGCCTCAAAACAAAATCCTGTGTAGATGTTTCCGTCATCTGCTTCTATTGCTGTCACAACATGCTGGGCATAAATAAATGGTGACACATTATGATGGTTGTACAATACTTCCGCCTTAGTAAATAGTCTTTCCCAAATATCCATTTTAGTTCTTCTGTATAAGCAAAGTGTTGCCGTTTTTAATAGTCACTATATCAACATTAGCTGATTTTCAATTAAAAATATAAAAAACGAGGTGGAAGTAGAGAAACTGAAGTAAAATCAGTGGTGTAATTTTTTAAGAATACCTTTGATTTGTTTAGTAATGAAATCGTGGTTCACATACCTGCCGTGAATCGCATGATTAACTAAAAAACAGTACATAATAGATATGCCAATATACCTGAGTATCCACAAGAAAGGAAATGATGATGTTAATAAAAAATCAGCAGTTTAGTTTTCTTACAAATGATGAATTGCTCGCTAAGGCCCAAAAGATTGCGGCTTTCGAACACCTTGATATGGCGACAATTTTAAATTCAGTTTTGGAAAAGATGGTTGCTCACGGTGAGGTACCTACTGATTTGGTCGACGAAAAATATAAGCGTCGGGATAAAATTATCCAATCTTTGTATGATGAAATCGAGCCAGGGTATCAGGACTACAAGAATGGCCGTGTACTAGGAATTGGTCAAACATTTTCAAAGTATGGTTGATAAAGATTGAATTTGTGATGCCACATTAAACATTTAAAACAAAGTAAAAGGACTAGCCCTGATATTTTATCAGCGTCAGTCCTTTGTGCTCTTCAATGGCTATAGTAAAAGTGTTAATCCACCATTCGCCATCTTTTATCCAGGATAAACCGGGCTACGAAAAGGCCGAAGGGAAGAAAGAGCATGATTAAGAGGGCTTTGGTTAGCCATTCAGCACCTGTCCCCACGTTGTTGAGTCCGAGGTTATAAACGCCGCGATAGATGTAGAGCCCTGGGACCATAATCACGATGGATGGCACGGTTAGGGTGATCCGAGGGTACCGCAATTTCCGGTTTACCACGGAGGCCAATAGGCCTGCTAGCAAGGCACCGATAAAGGCAGCCGCTGCTGGTGGACAGTGGACAAGGTCCACCAACTCTAACCGGGTGGTATTGGCAACGGCGCCAATCAGGCCGGCGGTGATGGCCATCTTCTGCTTGGAATTAAACATCATTGAGAAGCCGTAAACACCGGCAAAGGAGGCCATTAAGCGCAATGCCATTAGTGGGTAGAGTGATAGTCCCTGTGGCAAGAAATTTTGTGGTTTGAAGTCAAAGCTGAGGGCTAGGAGCCAACCAATAAAGGTTGCCGTGATAATCGTCGTCAGGGCAAAGGTTAAACGCTCCAATCCAGACCGCATATCGTTCTTCGTGATATCGAGGATACTCGTGATATAGGGGAAGCCGGGGATGACAAAGAGCATGGCGCCAATATAGCCGGCTTCATGGGCTGAGGTATTGGTTAAAAAGAGCCCCCAAAATCGTAAGGATAGAAAGTAAGCTAGGCAGGCGATGGCCACGCCCAGCGCCGTGGTAGCGACGGAGGTCCAGTGACGTTTTCCCAGGAGCTTACGGGTAAATTGTCCTAATCCAGCGCCAACAAAGCAGCAGATCATTTCAATCAAACCGCCACCAAGCAAAAAGATAAAGCCAGCACAGGCCAGGCCAGCGGCTAAACCAGATTGATAAGGTTGGTAGTTGCCGGGTTCTTTTTTAATTGCATCAAGTCGTTGGTGGATAAGGGCCGGCTTTTGGTCGGCATAGTCACTGGCAAAGCGTTGGACAAAGTCTTGGAGCTGAGTCAACTTGTCGGTATTAACCCCCGAGCTGGCAAGCGAGAGGCTTTCGGTAAACGATTCCACCCCGTCAAAGCAGGTGACTGTGAGGGAGGTAAAACCAATGTCGGCCGAGCAAGTCATTTGAAGCGCTCTGGCCACGATGTTCATGGCATCGCGGACCCGCCAGGCACCTGTTCCAGAGGAAAGAAGTAAAAGACCAACTCGACCTACAATTGAAGCCCGTACCCGCAAAGACGCTTGACGAGCTGGTACTTGATCATTTTCAATTACCTTTTCCCAGCGAATCGCCATGTGGTGATGGAGGCGTTCGGGATGAATGGTGTCTTCGATGGCAGCTTGTGTTGTGGGGGTTGTCATGGCCTTTATCCTTCTCATGAACTTTTTAAAACAGAGTCAATATAAATTATATGATAGGCCTTTTAAATCAGCAATTCAAGGCGATTTGATGCGGTCTTCAAAGCTGATTTTACCTTCAAAAAGAGACAAAAAAGTCCGGCAAATTTGCCGGACTTTCTGTTTGAAATTATGAGTGGGTTAATTGATCTTTGTAGATTGCTTGGCCGGTGTTACCAACCAACAAGACATCACAAATATCGATAAAAAGACCGTGTTCCACGACACCGGTCAAGGCCTTAAGGTCCTGGGCCAACTGGGGCAAATCCTCTTGACCAGTGATATCAACGTCAATGATGTAATTACCAGAATCAGTCGTCAGGTAATTGCCATCCTCTTGCTGCCGATAAACGGGCTTTAAATCACGAGTTTTAAGGTAGTTAAACACATGGTGGACACCAAACTTCACCACTTCCACAGGAAGGCGGTAAGACCCCAAGCGTAGGTGCTGCTTGGAAGAGTCCACAACCCAGATATTTTTGGTTGAGTTCGTGGCCACAATCTTCTCGAAAAGAAGAGCGGCACCACCACCCTTAATCCCGTTCAAGTTGCCATCGACTTCGTCAGCCCCATCAACGGTCACATCGATGCGGTCGACGGCATCGATATCAACAACTTTTAAACCGAAACCAAGGGCGAGTTGAGAAGTTTGGACGGATGTGGCTACGCAGGTAATGTCCATTTGTTCTTCATGGGCTTTTTTGGCCAATAAATCAATAAAGATTGAGGCCGTTGATCCCGAACCCAGGCCAACAATCGCCTGGTTGGGAATCAACTCGACGGCCATTTGGGCCGCTTTTACTTTGTCATCATTCACGTTTGATCCTCCAACAACCGGCAAGGAATAGTCATTACTTTTATTATAGCAGAAATGGCCCTTAAACCAATTGTTACTTTCACGCATTTTGCCCTTTTCGCCTGAAAAATCAGCTGGGCGGTCGACCTTGTTTGCTCCCGTGAGCAGCCATGGCCTTGCTAAGGCGACCATGTTAGTATGGTAGAAGAATCTAGATAAAGGTTAGCCAAACTGATTTTGGCTAATTTGAGGAGAATTCAGTGAGTAAAAAAGCAAAAATGATTTACCTAATCTTAGCCATCCTAGCGGTGGTTGAGATTATCGCTTTGGCGGTCTTGCCCCATGTCTTTGGGAACAGCCAGGAGAAGCAGCCGAGCGTCAAACTCAGTCAAAGCCAGGCAAAAACGGCGGGAACGAAGGCGGACGACTTGATGAAAAATCTTTACCAGTGGTCCAACGATGAGGAATACGCCAATAACAAGCAAAATATTATTAAAAATGATGTGACCAATGCCAAAGTGATTAATAAGGTAATGCCGGATGATGACAGTCAGAGCCAGATTAATTCAACCAAGCTTCAGTCAACTTATGAGGGATCGCAGGCCTTTCAGAAGGGGAACAAGGCTGGCGATATGACAATTGAGGTTAAAAGTACCGTGATGAAGTCTGGTGAAAGCACGAAGAGTACGATTGTCGATGCTTATCAGGCGCACTATGATCCAAAATCAGAACGGTTTACGAAGCTGATTTATCAAGGACAACAAAAGACGACTTAATGGGTGTACCCTTTTATTGGGAAAAGTCTGCAATGCAGGCAGAAAAACGGGCTCTTTTCTTGTAAAATAGTAGAAGGAAAGTGAAGTAACTGACGGCTGCGAAAGGATTTCGTCATGGTCAAGAAGACAACAATTATCGGTTCAACTAATTTGGATAAGGTCACCCGGGTGCCCCGGCTAGCCAATAGCGGGGAAACGCTCTCAACGCCTCAGCACCAAGAAGAAGTCATGGGAGGCAAGGGCCTCAACCAAGCGGTGGCGGTGGCCCGCGCTGGTGGTCAAGCCAACTTTATTACCAAGGTTGGTGCTGGCTTTGATTTAGCTGGACGAGTCCAAGAGGATGGGTTGAACCTTGACTATGTTTTAGAATCCCAGGATGCCGAAACAGGCCAGGCCTATATTACGGTGTCTAAGGCCACTGGTGATAATATTATTTATGTTTATGAGGGGGCCAACGGTCAGCTCTTAGCCAAGGATGTTTGGGACCAACGGGCCGCCTTTGAGGATGCAGCCTTTTGCTTGGCCCAGTTGGAAATTCCATTGGAAACAGTGCTGTCAGCCTTTAAGGATGCGCACGCAGCCGGGGCTGTGACGGTTTTGAACCCGGCACCAGTGCCCGACCAAGAAAATTTCCCCAAGGAATTGTTGGCGGAAAGTGATTTGGTGATTCCAAACGAACATGAGGCGGAGTTGTTAACCAACATTCCGGTTACGGACCGCGAGTCTTTGATTCAAAATGCAGACTTCTTCTTCAAGGCGGGCGTTAAGCACGTGTTGATTACTCTTGGCGATAAGGGGGCCTTTTACAAATCAGCCGACGGCAAGGAAGTGATGGTCAACGCGATTAAGACGACCGCTATCGATACCACGGCAGCCGGTGACACCTTTATTGGATCCCTCTTGTCACGCCTGGTGCCATCCTTTGCCAATATCGAAGGGGCTATCAAGTACGGCGTGGCGGCGGCGTCTTTGACGGTGGCCCAACCTGGTGCATTGCCATCCATTCCATTTGAGGATGCGATTTTGGCCCAACTACCAAAGACTAAGTAACAAAACGACGGAAGTAAGGAAGGAGGATCTTAGCGTTGAAAATTGCTGAAATGAACCTAACCAGGAAGGATTACTGGGTCTCGGTCCAAGAAGAGGTTGATTCTGGGGCTGAAGCCACTCAACCACCCGTGTTGGACTACCGGGTCCTGGCCTTTTCCTTTGAGAACAACCTGATTATTGACTGGCAGAAGGCCTTTCCTGGCCCTAATCCGACGGATATCGTTCCTGATTTGTACATGGATTCGGACTTAAAAGACCTGCATTTGGCGCACGGTATCTATCATTTCGATACAAAAGGGCGAACAAGTGATAAAATCTATCATATAACGATTAATACGGTGCGCTCCTGATTTTTAGTTCAGGACTACATAATAGTAAAATCAATTAAGGAAATGAATATGAAAAAATTTTTGAGCTTTCTTTGGAATTGGATTGCTCCAATTGCTTTTGGTATTGCAGTTTACTTGGTCATAACCACTTTTTTGGTGAACGTCGTCACCATCAATGGTGATTCGATGGCGCCAAACTTGTTAGATGAGCAAAAGGTTTTGGTGACTAAGACCCATGAGGCCAAGCGCGGGGATGTTATTGTGTTTGATGCCCGGAAGGAAGATCCGCGAATCCAGGCTGGCAACAAGGACTATGTTAAGCGTGTGATTGGTATCCCAGGTGATACGGTCGAATACCGCAATGGCGACCTGTACGTTAACAATAAAAAGGTTAACGAGTCCTTTATTTCGTCAGATGAACAACAGACTGGAACGGAAGCTAGTTTCGGTTCGACTTGGTCGCTTGGCACGCTTTCTTCAACAGGAATGTGGAAGAAATCAGACCAAGGCAAGACGGTTGTGCCTAAGGACGCCTACTTCGTTTTGGGTGATCACCGTGCTGTTTCAAACGATAGTCGTTACTTTGGTTTTGTTTCCAAGGAGCACGTTGTCGGTCGGGTGATTGTGCCATTCTGGTATAGTAACACTGTTAAGAAGAACGTTGAAAAAGAACGTAATCACTTCTTTGCTACTAATTAAAAAATAATCAGCCGTTTGGCAGGATGAGACGAACAACGCCGAAATTGGAACCAATAAATTTCGGGGCTGCGAATCAGGAAAACCTGCTGGACGGCTTTTTTGTGCCCGCATTGCTGCTTAAGTGCTGGCGACTGGCTCCAATTTGGGATGCCCGTATCTCTAACACTCAAAAAGCACCCCCTTTGCCGAGGCAAAGGGGGGCTGATTTTATATAAGCTGTAAGCAGAAAAGGAAATGGTGAGGAGAATAAATATTAATGGTTTTGGGCTTCGAAGCGGATACCAGTTTCAATCAACTGAGCAGGTGCATCCTTCATACCCATGTTGGCTTGAACGATGACCATCTTGTCAGTTTCTTGGTCGGCCTTCTTCATGGCAGCGATCAATTCTGCTTCAGTTGAAACTTCGATGAAGTCGTATTGGTCGTCGCTGGCACCAAAAGCAGGAGCAATCAAGTCATAACGGTACTTTGGTACATCGTTATAAGGTTCGTCCATACCGTGGATAACACGCTCAACCGTGTAGCCGGTATTTTCAATGATGAACAAAACAGGGTTCAAGCGTTCCTTCAAAGCCAAACCAAAGTCTTGGATAGTCAATTGTAGTGAACCTTCACCGGTAGTCAAAACGGCACGGCGGTCAGGGTTGGCCAATTGAGCACCAATTGCGGCTGGGAAGGCGTAGCCAATTGAGCCCCACAATGGTTGACCGAAGAACTTAGCACCGCTGGCCAAGTTTTGGCTTGCCAAACCGAAAAAAGAGGTTCCTTGTTCAGCAATCAAAGTCTTGTTGCCAGTGATGAAGTCTTGCAAGGCCCGGTCATAGAAGGATTGAGTCAAAGGTTGGTCGCTAGCTTGCAAGGCAGCGGGTTCTGCTGGCTTTTGTACGGCAGGCAAGGACAAGTTCAAATCAGTTGTGGCCAAGCCTTGGATAGTGGCAACAAAGTCAAAGTCTGCTGGCAAAGATTGACCAAAGATTGTGCCACGGCGTGTGGAGAGCGTGATCGTTTGGCTCTCATCGAATTCCTGCGTGAAGCCACCAGTAACAGAGTCGGTCAACTTAGCACCCAAGACAAAGACAACATCTGCATCGGCAACGAAATGGTTAATCGATTCGTTAGAAATTGTTCCGTTATAAGTACCAACGAAGTTGGTAAAGCTTTCATCAACGGCTGCCTTACCAAGGCCAAGATCAACAATGGGGATGTTGTTATTTAATGAGAAGTCTTGAACAGCTTGGCCCAAGTTAAAGCGATCGATTTCGTGTCCAACAACAATCACAGGGTGACTAGCCTTGGCTGTGGCCTGCTTGATTGCTGCGATTGAAGCAGGAGCTTCTTGCTTTGTGGTGGTGAACAAAGCGCTAATACCTTCCTTTACGGCAGGGTTAACGGGAGCGTTGACCAAGTCACTTGGCAAAACAAGGTAAGCAGGTTTCTTTTCATTAGCAATGTAAGTCAACGTTTCGTTGATTTGGTCAATGGCATTGTCTTCATCCAAGACGGTTGTCTTGATACCCAATGTTTCGTGAGCCTTGATGAAGCGGTCGAAGTTGCTGTCACCAAAGGTGTGATGAACTAATTTACCAGCGCGTTGTACACCGTTTGTTGGAGCACCAACAATTTCCAAAACAGGAACGTGTTCAGCAATGCTTCCGGACAAACCGTTGATGGCGCTTAATTCACCAACACCGAAGGTTGTCACAAAGGTCGCAAATCCCTTTTCACGAGCATAGCCGTCAGCCATGTAAGAGGCATTCAATTCGTTGGCATTGCCGACCCATTTCATATCGTTACGATGGGTGATATGGTCCAGGAATTGGAGGTTGTAATCACCGGGGACACCGAGAATCTCGTCGCCACCCATGGTTTTGATTACATCCAAGAGATAATCTGATATAGTATATTCAGTCATAAAAGTTCTTCCTTTCTTTTAGGTCAATTAAGTTTACCTATAACAAGAACTATAGACCCTATTTTTAATTATGTCAACCTAATTGACCTAAAAAGGAGGGTTTCCTTTGGAAATCGATCAAAAATTACCAACAATCTTCTTTGCTTATCAGGAATTTGCTTCACTGGTTGACCTTGCGCAATACGATTTAACCAAGAACCAACACCGGATGCTCTTTATTATTTCTTCATTAGAGGACGTCAGTATCAAGAAAATTTTGGTCCTCATTGGCATCTCCAAGCAAGCTGCCAACGTTGCCATCCGCGATTTAATGGATAAAGGCCTGGTGACGGAACACCGGTCGACGGTGGATAAGCGCGTCAAATATTTGCAGTTAACCCCAGCAGGGCTTGCCCTTAATGATCAAATTAACCTAGAGCAAAAGCGCCTTTTGGACCGCTATTTTGATGAGGCAAACGGCGATTGGGAAAAAGCAATGACGAAGCTGGCGCAAAAGTACCTGGACAGGGTGGAATAAAATAAAGTAAAGTGGAGTACGTATTGAAAACTAAATTGAAACAATATGTATCGATTTTTTTGATCATTGTCTCTTATAAGTTTTTAATAGTCGGTTTGATTGATTTTATTCATTCACATCAGTATAATTGGACCAATTATTTGTTCGATACGTCCGGCTTGTTATTGTTCTTTATTTTAATCGATATTGTTTATAGAGCGATTATTAGTATCTTTTAGAAAGCCTTAGAAAATAAAAGATTTTTAGTCAGTGGAAAAGTTATCCATTTTAATACAAGAAGTACAAATCAAGCAAAAAAGGCCAGTCACCGATAGCATATCGGCGACTGGCCTTTTAGGTCTAGATTTTTACTTGCTCTGGTTGTTCTTGTCTTTTTTGCTACGAGACCACCAGTGCTTTTTTTGCTCGTCTTCCATTTCAATTCGTTGGACACGAGAGGTAACCTTGTCTAACTGTGACAGGGTTGCCATTTGAATATGTTGTTGTTGGTCAACGGTTGTTTGCGTTTTTTCCAGGTTCTGTTCAGCCTTTTCCAAGGTCGACTTTAAGGTATCGATGTGCTGTTTGCGATCATCGAGTTGTCGGTCCTTATAGCCAAGCTGAGACTCCAACATTTCCAGACGCATTTTTAAGATTTCGATTTCAGCTTCGCTATCGATGCTTAAATCAGCAAGAGCAGACTTTTTGGCGGGCTTTAACGCCGTTAATTCTTCTTCGGTATACGTGCCGTTTAAATCAATCCCGCGCATCTTAGCTCGTTGAAAGAGCGTTTCACGCTCGATGCCCAAGAACAGTGTTAGTTCGGCAGTCGAGGAGAAAGTATAGTAATCTTTCATATTTTCGCGTTTAATTTTCAACAGACAATCCTCCGTTTGTATCTTAAATACCAGGATATAGAACTTGTTTCCGGGTTGTCAAAAAACGCAGTAGTTGATTGACAGCTTTATGAGAAAAAGTTTTACCGAGTACTCCTGAAAAAATCAGGATTTGCAAGTGTCATCCAAGGGTTAAGTATACCAAAGAAAAAAATGACCAGGACAAGCTTAAGCATTTCTTAGACAAAAAATGTGAAACTTAAACTTTTAAAAAGTGTTTTTACGGTGATGCTCGTTAAGCTGTGGCCAAGATATCAACAAGCGTCGTTTTCGGTCAGTCGTTGGCTTATTGGTGAAAACTACTAGGCTTTGGCCAAGATATCAACGCTTGTATCAGCCAAAATGATGGCTGGATTGTCTTGCTTTAAGTGATGAAGTTCGTTTAAGAAAAATCCGGCTTTCACGGGTAATTTCTCTTTGCAAGCAATCACCATCAGGGTGTAACGGTGGTCATGGTCTGGTGGTACGGGACCGATATAAGTCTGTTTGAGTTTGGAATCTTTTTCTTGAATATAGCGAGAATAAGAGGAATTTTCCCCCTGGACGAAGCCGTCATTGACAACGTCTGTTTCATGATTAGCAGCGAGTTGGGCTAAGTTCGCTGGTATTGAGACCGTGTCTTGAGTCACCGGGTAGTTGGCAGCTAGCCAATGAATCCAGGGAAAACCCATCACGGGAATTGAATCAAAATCAATGAAAGCCCAGGACAGGTACTTGGTGCCAGCGGGGAGGTCTGTCACCTCAAAGGGAAATGATTGAATGGGGTAGCGACCTGATTTTTCGCTATCGTTGGCAAACTTGCTATAAGCGTCTGGCAAGTAGCCATCTTCTGTTGTCACTTGAATCTGCATAAATGTGACTCCTATCGTCTTTTTCTGCATTATAACACTGCTTTTTCTAAGGGCAAAGTGTTATGATTAAAAAGAATTATTTGAGGAGAAACAGTTCTATGTTCAACACCATTTTTAATGCAGCTTGGGTTGGTGCCCTGGCCGGTTTGTTTGGCGGCATGGTCCGATTCGGTTGGACGAAAACCCTGCCTCCTCGCAGCCAAATGGCCACCCAAAATGGGCCGATTGAGATTTTCTTACAGGAACTCGGTTTGACTAAAAAAGAGGCACAAAAAAGCTTGATCGTTGCTGGTAATCAGAGGATCCCGGTCATTTCCTTAAGTGTTTATTATGTTTATTCGATGTTGGTGGCCATCTTCTTTGTTTTGGCTGCTAACTTTGATGGTCGGTTGACCTATGGGCTGGGCACGATGTTTGGCTTCGTTCTTTGGATCGTGGTTGATATTCTTTTTCTACCAGCTTTTAAGACGATTCCGTTTTTCTGGCATCGTTCTGTTTACGAATTAGCGGTCGAAATGGTTGGTTATTTAATCTTTGGTTGGGCCGTTTACTTGGTGGCTCTTGGATTACCCATTTCTGGTATTTACCTATAAAAATTAATCTTATTAAAAAGTGCTCCGAATTGCTGAAAAATCAGTATTCGGGGCCTTTTAATTAGCAAAGAACCGGCGTTTTCTTGGCGCGATAATCTATGGTGCAAATTCGGTCGTTTTTCGTTACAATAGAGGCAAGAATTTAGTATAGGAATTTTTTGATTACGCTCTTCATTCATTGGAGGACGTAATATGGTCACAAATTTCAACTGGGGACCGTCTGGTGATCTGAAAAAGGTTTTAAGAGACCTTTCTTTTCGCTATTGGCTCCAAAAGAAGGTTGCGCACGAACTCAAAGTTGGACGCAAGGAAGCCCATTTGACACAGGTTCAGGTGGCGGATGCGTTGAACATTTGTCAAAGTACGGTTTCTAAGTATGAGGCGGGGAAGGTCAGTCCTGATTTGACCCTCTTATTGTCTTTTTGCTACCTCTACGGTTGGACATTTGAAGAGTTTTTGCTCCGATTAAATATTCGAACGAAGGGGCGTTTTTGAATAGAAGGGATATCTAGTGGCGATTGATTTAACGGGGATTCGAAACTTTGCAAGAGAAACATTGAAGGGCGACACTTCTGGGCATGATTTTTTGCACGCCAAGCAAGTGGCCCGGTTGGCAGTCTCGCTTTATGAGGAAGATCATGGTCAGATCAGTAAACAGGACCAGGTAATCCTGGAGGCAGCGGCCTTGCTTCACGACACCATCGACGATAAGGTGGTGGCTGACGTTGCCGCTCAGCAAATTTTAGTTGACGATTTGCTTCGTCAGTCGGGGATTGCACCGATTGGCCAGGCGCTGGTGGCCGAAACAATTACCCATCTTTCCTATTCCGCTAACTTGAAAAAACATTATGATCTTCCCTTATTAGGGCAGTATGTCCAAGATGCTGACCGCTTGGAAGCGTTGGGCGCAATTGGGATTGCTCGGACATTTGCTTATGGTGGACAAAGGGGCCATCCACTGTACGACCCAGCGATTAAACCAGTGCAACTGCAAACGAAGGACCAATACCGTCACCACCAAACTACTTCTGTTAACCATTTTTATGAAAAGTTATTGAAATTAGCGGATCAATTGAATACGCCGGCCGGACAAGAAGAAGGTCAGCGGCGGTCTGCCTTTATGGAAAACTTTTTGGCTGAATTCCAACGCGAAACAGAAGCATTATCGGACCCAGCCTTTCGGGTGCAGCAAGGGGGAAATGGGCCTATGGCAAAGATGAAAGAAGTGACGGCGGCTGATATTGCCGCTTTGCAGGACATTAGCCGTCGGACGTTTGCGGAGACTTTTGCTGATGATAATTCAGCGGCTGATTTAAACGAATACTTGGATACCGCTTATGCTACCGATAAACTATTGGCCGAAGTGGAGAATCCAAACAGTCAGTTCTATTTTGTCTTTCATGATGATGAACTGGCAGGCTATCTAAAGGTCAATTGGGGCTCAGCCCAATCAGAAGAGGAGGGCGACGGTTCACTTGAAGTCGAACGGATTTATCTCTTGGCTGCCTTTCAACGTCTTGGCTTGGGCCGGCAGTTGCTGAACCAGGCCTTTGACCAGGCGAATGTTCTTGGCAAGAGTCGGGTGTGGTTGGGCGTTTGGGAACACAATCAAAACGCACTCGCTTTTTACCAAAAAATTGGCTTTACGCCCTTTTCCGACCATGTGTTCCAGCTGGGAACGGATGCCCAGCGTGACATTTTAATGGAAAAAGTTTTGAGTTAGCAAAAAGCACTGGCCGTTAGGTCAGTGCTTTTTTGTGAACAAATTTTTGTGAAAGAAAAAAAGCCCACTGAAGTGGACCTTCTTAATTTGAAAAGCTTATTCGCCACGGAAAACCCAGGCATCGCCGTTCTTGGCCAAAAGGTCATCAGCGGCTTGTGGACCCATGGTGTCAGATTCATAGATTTCAAGCGGTGCCTTGTCGGCAGCGTAGACATCTGAGATGGCGTCGGTAAACTTCCAGGCAGTGGCAACACCGTGCCAGTCAGCAAAGTTTGATCCGTTGCCGTCCATGGCATCGTGGAGCATCCGTTCGTAAGGTGCTGGCGTAACAGCCTTTTGTTCGGCTGTTGGTGCCCAGTTCAACTTAATCATTTGAGTGTTGAAGTTATCAGAAACTTCCTTGGCGTTCAATGACCAAGTAATTTGTTCGTCTGGTGAAACCACGATTGAAAGCACAGTTTCTTGTGGTTCTTGAGCAGAGCCAAATGAGAAGGCGCCAGCCTTGAAGACAACGTCAATGCGAGTTGTCTTCTTAGTCATACGCTTTCCTGAACGGACGTAGAATGGCACACCTTCCCAACGAGGGGTGTTGAAGTGCAATTCACCAGCGATATAAGTGTTTGTCTTTGAATCTGCTGGAACGTCTGGTTCTTGGTTGTAGGCGATATGACCAGCAGTCTTGCCGGCACCATATTGTCCGCGAACGAAGTAGCGGTTGACCCCGGCTTCGTCATAAATTTCAAGGGCAGAGAAGGCGGCGTTCTTGGCGTCACGGATGGCAACGTCGGAGAAGTCCTTTGGTTCTTCCATGGCCAACCAACCGATAATTTGCATTGTGTGGTTTTGGATCATGTCCAAAAGGGCACCGGCAGTATCGTAGTAACCAGCGCGTTCTTCAACGCCCAATGTTTCGGCCAAAGTAACTTGAACGTTCTTGATGTAGTCCTTGTTCCAAGCATTGTTAATCAGGGGGTTACCAAAGCGCAATGGCGCAATGTTCAAGACCATTTCCTTGCCTAAGAAGTGGTCGATGCGGTAAACCTGGTCTTCATTGAAGGCTTCTGTTAATTCGTTTTGGAGTTGCTCGGCTGTCGCATAAGAAGTACCGAAAGGCTTTTCAATCATAATGCGGTTGTAGCCCTTGTCGGCCAAAAGACCTTCAGACTTCAAGAACTTTGCAATTGTTCCGAAGAAACGAGGGGCAACAGACATGTAGAAGATGCGGTTGCCGACAACACCAAACTTTTTAGAGGCGTTTTCGATTTCCTTCTTGAGACCAACGTAGCCAGCAGCGTCGGTTACGTCAGATGCACGGTAAGAAAAGTGGGCGATAAAATCAGCAACCTGCTTTTCGTCTTGACCAGCTGAGATTGATTCCTTGACCATGTCTTGGAATTCAGCGTCTGTCAAGTCCTGACGAGCGGTCCCAACCACGGCGAAGTGTTCTGCCAAGTAGCCCTTTTTATATAAGTTAAAGACTGATGGGTAAAGCAAGCGCTTGGCTAAATCACCAGTTGCGCCGAAGAAAGTTACTAAAGTATTAAGTTCTGCAACCATAAGAGTCCCCTTTATCTATTTTGCGTTCGCTATTATTATAACGGAAATGAGCAAAAAAATCACAAAAAGGTCAGAATTGAAAAAACTCTCACCCTTAGAGCCAAAAAGAAGTAAGCACTTACATATTTTTTCTAAATAAAAAAGTAAGCACTTACATTTTTGAGGGAAAAAAGGCAAATAGGCGGGTATGAAAGGACATTCATGTTATACTAATGTAATAATAAGGAGGGATTATGCAAGTCATTCAAAGCAAAAAATTATCAGAACGCTGGCTCTTAACAGCCAATTTATTCGCCAATACTGGTAATGCCATGATTTGGCCCGTCACAACCCTCCACATGACCGTTTCTTTGGGACAAGATTTGACGATGGCGGGTGTTGTCATTTTGTTTTCTTCCCTGATGAATATTTTAGGAGCCTACATTGCTGGTAAGCTATTTGACCGTTGGCGACCGTATCCAACATTGATTGGGGCCAGCTTAATTGCCTTCTTCTCCTTGGTGACCTTGTTCTTCTATAATGGCTGGCCGGTCTTTGCCTTTTTGATGATGACAGCTTCCTTTGGGATTGGTTCGGTTAACACGTTGCTTAATGCTTATGCAACGACTGTCACCGGCAAGAACACACGAATTATTTTTAATAATATGTACATCGTCCTCAATGTTGGGGTGGTAATTGGGACCTTAGCCGTTGGTTATCTTTTTGACTACGGTTTCCAGTGGTTAATGCTTTTGGCAGCGACGCTTTTTCTTATTTTGACAGGGATTGCGGTCAGCATTTTTAATGTCAATACGGACATTGCGCCAGTCATGGATGATGATCAGGCTGAAGAAATCAGTCACGAAGATCATGCAGAACCAATCTTAACGCGTAATCAGCAAGCGGTTAAGGAACCCGCCAAGTTTGAGATGTCACCGTTACTCTGGTTTTTGGCAGCCTTCCTCTTTGTTATTTATCTTTCTTATATGTTGTGGGAGACCGTTATGGCCCCGCATCTGCGCTCGATTGGGATTTCAACACGTCATTATGCAGACCTCTGGGTCTTAAATGGCTTGACAATTATCCTTTTTCAAAAGATAATTTCAACTTGGGCAAACAAGCATCCGTATCGCCTCTCAGTAATTATGGGTGGCTTTGTCTTTGCCTCATCATTTATTTTAATGCTGTTCGTGAACCAATTCTGGCAAATCGTTTTGGTCTTTGAGCTACTGACTTTGGGTGAAATGCTAGCTTCACCACAGGTGCCAGCCTGGGTTGCCCAGTTAACGCCGAAGGAAGTTTCCGGTCAGGCACAAGGCTTTGTCAGCATTATGATTTCACTTGGACGAATGGTTGGGCCTCTTTATGGAGGTATTATGTTGGACCATGGTTGGTTTAACCCGCTGTTCTTCTCCGTATTTATCGCCATGATTGTGGCAAATGTGGGTCTGTTGATTGTGGCCCGAAAAAAGAAGGAATAGTTTTTTATGCAACGTGAAGTAAACCGTAAATTGGCAGTTGGCCTTCTGGCCGGTGTCATTTTTATTTTGGCTGGGGGCATTATTGGCCTTGGTCTTGCGCCAATTGCACCCTTGTTGGTCGCCATTGCTTGGATTATCTTGGTGATGCGTCTCGCGGGTGTCACTTTTCAGGACGCGCAGGCGGCCTTGATTAAGGGAATTGAGGCCGGGATTGCGCCTTTGTTCTTGTTCTTGCTGATTGGCTCAATGATTGCCCTTTGGTTGGGGACGGGTGTGATTCCAACCATGATTTGGTTGGGCTTTAAGCTGATTAACCCAGCTTGGTTCTTGCCAACGGCGCTGTTAACCTCTGCGTTGGTTGGAACGATGATTGGTTCTGCCTTTACGACGATGTCAACGGTCGGGGTGGCCTTGATGGGTGTTGGAATAACCCTTGGCTTTAACCCAGCCTTGGTAGCGGGGATGATTATTTCCGGTGCTATCTTCGGGGATAAGAGCTCACCATTGGCAGACTCGACTAACTTGGCGGCCGCCGTTTCTGGTACTGATCTCTTTGCTCACTTGAAAAATTTGATGTGGACAACCTTGCCGGCCATGGTAGTTACGCTGATTTTAGCCTTTGTCTTTGGCTTTTCGGCCCACCATACAGGTGGGGTTAGCGTCAAGACGGCAGCGGTCACGCAGTTGATTCAGCCAACCTGGTGGGCGATCGTGCCAATTGCCTTGATTCTAATTTCGGCCTTGGCTAAGATTCCGGCCATTCCATCATTGTTGATTAATGTGGTAGTCAACACGGCTTATTACTTGTTGTCCGGACACTCTTTGAAGGCCTGGGCGAACTTGGTGGTTAACGGTTACAAGACGTCATCAACGAATGCGACGCTGGTCGCCTTGTTGGACCGTGGCGGGATGACGGCAATGATGGAAACCATCATGTTGATCATGTTGGCTTTGGCCTTGGGTGGTCTCTTATCAAACCTTGGTATTTTACGAGCAGTGATGAACCCAATTGTTTCGTACCTGAAGAGTCAGAAGTCCATCGTCTTTGCAACCTTGTTGACGGGGATTGCTACGAACTTCTTAGTGGGTGAACAGTATCTTTCAGTGATGTTGCCTGGACAAATTTTTAAGGAAGACTATAAGCGCTTTGGTTTGTCACCATTAGCGTTGTCGCGGGCTATGGAAGATTCGGGAGCGATTGCTAACTACCTGGTCCCATGGGGTGTTGCCGGGGCCTTTGCAAGCCAGACGCTTCACGTGCCAGTCTTGTCCTTCGTGCCCTTTACCTTCTTAGCCTTGTTCTCACCTGTCTTTTCATTGCTTTCGGCTTTGACCGGAATCGGATTGCGTCAGGCTTCCCAAGACGAAGTAGCCAAATAAGTTATTTACTCGATATAAAAATCAGGAGTCGGTCAGAAATGGCCGACTCCTTTCGTCTAATTAGCTAACGGTGGAAAACGATGTTGTGCTTGCAAAAAGGCACCTGATTTAGTATAGTAAATGGATGTGAGTGCAAAGAATGCACGCACTCCTTGCAGCCGTTTGGCTGCCAGAGACCAAAAGGAGGAAAAATACATGGCTACAGCATACGAATTAACATACATTATTCGCCCTGACATGGAAGCAGATGCAAAAAAGGCGCTCGTTGAACGCTTTGACAAGATCTTGGCTGACAACGGTGCGGAAATTATCAAGTCAGCTGACTGGTCTAACCGTCGTTTCGCTTACGAAATCGCTGGTTACCGTGAAGGTACTTACCATGTCGTCAACTTCAACGCTGCATCAGACGAAGCAGTAACTGAATTTGACCGTTTGGCTAAGATCTCATCTGACATCTTGCGTCAAATGATCGTCAAGCGCGACGCTGAATAAGACACAATTCCACCGGGAAAGGACCTAAAAGATGATTAATCGAGTTGTTTTAATTGGACGGTTAACCCGTGACGTGGAATTGCGCTATACCCAATCTGGTGTAGCGGTTGGCTCCTTTTCGCTTGCCGTGAATCGGAACTTTACCAATGCCAATGGAGACCGTGAAGCTGATTTTATCAACGCCGTTATCTGGCGAAAATCAGCTGAAAACTTTGCCAACTTTACTGGTAAAGGGGCTTTGGTGGCAATCGAAGGTCGGTTGCAAACGCGTAATTATGAAAATAATGCCGGGCAACGTGTTTATGTAACAGAAGTTGTCGTTGATAACTTCTCACTACTTGAATCAAAGGCTGAAAGTGAACGCCGTCGGGCCCAAAATGGGTCTGGTCAAGGCCAAGACTTCTCTGGCAATAGCCAGGACTTTGGTAACGCTGATCCATTTGCATCCGCAAATCAAAATAACAACCAACAAAGTGGTAACCAGCAGGGGGCAAATCCCTTTGCGGCCAACAATAATTCAGAAATTGATATTTCTGATGATGACCTACCATTTTAACTTTACATCTCATTTGAAAGGAGACAGATTATGCCTGAACAAAACGCACGTCCACAACGTCGTCGCCCACAAGGTGGACCACGCCGTCGTCGTAAGGTTGACTTTATTGCAGCCAACCACATCGAATACGTGGATTACAAGGATACAGAATTGTTGGAACGTTTCATCTCAGAACGCGGTAAGATTTTGCCACGTCGTGTGACTGGAACTTCAGCAAAGAACCAACGCAAGGTTACGGCCGCTATCAAGCGTGCTCGTATCATGGCCTTGTTGCCATTCGTCACTGAAGACTAATGTGCAAGGAAAACCAAGACAATTGTCTTGGTTTTTTTGTTCTAAAAGTCAGCCCTTTGATGGTCGTATGCTCAAAAAGGATTATCACTTTTGCGGTATATGCCAGAGTCGGTCTGACTTTTTTCTTTTGGTTAGCTGGTTAGCTTACTTTTCAACAGTCTTTTGTTCGTATGGTAAAATGTTAGGTAAGTATGTAAGCAAAGAATAGTTGAGGCCTTCATGAAAACATTTTCGAAGCTGCGGGTGTTGTCCCGCTTTCAACAAAATAAAACCTTTATGACAGGAACGATTGGCATGTTTATTGTGGCCTTTGTTTCTTTGATTTTGGCACTTTTGACTAGTTGGATCTTAGGGTTAGTTTGGTTTGTGCTCTTGGTGGCTTTTTTTGCTACCATGCTCAAAGGATTAATCCAGGCAGGTCAATCAAATGAGTCCTACTTAGAGGAGTTGACCTACCGCGTTAAATTAGGCCAACAAGAGGCCATTTTAGAAATGCCGATGGGGATTATTCTTTTGGGTAAAGGGGACCGGATTGTCTGGGTGAATCCCTACCTCCAAAACTTATTGGCTGACCAAGATTTAATTGGTGAAAGCCTGTCGGAGGCAGATGGGGATCTAGCCTTTGCTGTGAAAAATTATGCCGATGATAAGGTTAACCGTTTCTCCTGGCTTGACCGATCCTTTGACATGGCTTATCAGGAACAGTTGGGCGTTATTTACCTCTTAGATGTGAGCCAAAATGAAGCCTTAAACCGCGACTTAGCTGATCACAGGCTGGTCACCGGATTGGTTTCGGTTGATAACTATGAAGAAGTGACAGAAGGAATGCCTGATTCTGAGACGTCGAAGTTGCGGACTTATGTGACTGGACAGTTGACGGATTGGGCTAAAAAGTACCATTTGTACGTCCGCCGTTTGTCACCAGTAACTTACCTCTTGATGGGTTACCAACGTGACTTGGCTAAGGCCGAAGACGAGAAATTCTCGGTGGTTAAGACTGTCCGTGAAGCAACGGCCCAGCAGAATTCCCCCCTGACGCTTTCGATGGGAATCGCCTATGGGGAACAAGACATCAATTCTTTGGTTCAATTAGCGCAAACAAACTTGGACTTGGCATTGGGTCGTGGTGGTGATCAAGTGGTTGTGAAGGCAGAAGACATGCCAGCCCGCTTCTATGGTGGAACAACGAATCCGATGGAAAAGCGGACGCGTGTCCGGGCCCGGGTGATTTCACAAACCATTGCCGAATTGATGGATCAGTCCGACCAAGTCTTTGTGGTCGGCCATCAGAGGCCAGATATGGATGCCGTTGGTTCGGCAATGGGTCTATGGCGCTTTAGCCAAACACGGGGCAAGAAGGCCTTTGTGGTTGTTAATGAGGACGAAATTTTTTCAGATATCCAATCGCTCTTGGCGACCGTCCGAGCAGATCAGATGGGCGAGGGGGAGCCTGGTGTTGACCTCGGTGCTTCGATTATTAGCGAAAAAGAGGCGCTTGATTTAGCAACGGAGAAGTCATTGCTGATTTTGGTTGACCATGCCAAGGAGGCCTTGGATGGCGCACCTGATTTGTTGAAGGACTTGAAGGATCGGGTTGTGGTTATTGATCACCACCGTTTGGCTGAAAATGGCCTGCCGGATAAGCCAATGCTGACTTATATCGAACCATATGCTTCATCAACGTCAGAGTTGGTAACGGAATTGTTGCAGTACCAGAACCAAAAGGGTGCACCAATTACCGGACTCGAAGCCACTGCCATGCTTGGCGGGATTCAAGTTGATACGAAAAACTTTGTTTTGCGGACGGGATCAAGAACCTTTGATGCGGCTTCGTATTTGCGGGCCAATGGCGCCGATAATGAGTTACTCCAGTCCTTCTTAAAGGAAAAGTTCTCGGACTTTAAGGCCCGAGCAGAATTGATTCACTTAGCTGAGATTAACAATCATTCAGCGATTGCGGTTGGCGATAACGATACCGTCTACCAAAGCGTGATTGCGGCCCAGGCAGCCGATGAACTGCTTCAGGTTGAGGGCGTCAAGGCTTCCTTTGTGCTCACAAAGCGTGATGACGGTCGGGTTGGGATTTCAGCCCGGTCAAACGGCGATTTCAACGTGCAAACAATTATGGAAGACCTTGGTGGTGGCGGCCATTTGTCCAATGCGGCCACGCAAATGTCTGACGTGACGACAGACGAGGCTGCTGACCAGCTTTTGCAAGCAATTGCCAGTCAAGAAGCGGAAGAAGCTGAATAAAACTTTTGACAATGTTGTCATAAAATCAGTAAGATAAAACAAAGTATTTGGCTCGTGATGAACAAGCCCAAAAGGAGGCAAAGATGAAAGTTGTATTTTTGGAAGATGTTAAGGGTCGTGGTAAGAAGGGCGAAGTGAAGGACGTTCCGGATGGTTACGCCAACAACTTCTTAATCAAGAATAAAAAAGCAGAACCAGCAACTGGGAAAAACCTCGGGGCAGTCAAGGGTCGGCAGAAGGCCGAAGAGAAGTTGGCGGCTGAAGAATTGGCTGAAGCCAAGCAGTTGAAGGAAAAGCTAGAAAACGAAAAGACAGTGATCGAAATCAAGGGAAAGGCCGGTACGGATGGTCGTCTCTTTGGAGCTGTTTCAACGAAGCAAATCGTGGCTGCTTTGTCTGACCAATACAAGGTCAAAATCGATAAGCGGAAGCTACTCTTAAATCAGCCAATTCACGTAATGGGCTTCACCACAGTTCCTGTTAAGTTGCACCGCGATGTGATGGCCGACCTCCGAGTGCACGTTAGCGAGGGCTAAAATGGCTGATGTTTCAGTAATGGGCAATGAATATCGACAAGCACCCAATGATGAAGCGGCAGAACGTGCCGTTTTGGGTGCTATTTTCTTTGATGTTCAATCAGAGGCAGCCGTTGTCGCGGCGGAAGCCGTCCTTGACCCAAGCGATTTTTATCGGCAAAAGCACCAAGAAATTTTTAAAGCCATGCAACTGCTGGTTGAAGAAGAACGACCTGTTGATATGTTGACCCTGCAAGACAAGTTGAATGCCATGGGCCAGTTGGAAAATGTTGGCGGGGTCAACTACTTGGTTGAAATTTCACAGGCTTCAGCATCTGCTTCAAACTTAAAATTTTATGCACAAATCGTCCATGAAAAAGCGATTTTGCGGCGATTGATTCAAACGTTAACAGAATCGATGACGTTGGCCTATGACGGGTCCGAACCATCGAGTGAATTACTCGAGGACCTCGGCCGTCAGCTCGACCGTTTGGCCCAAAGTCAGGGCGATGATGATTTGCGCCGGATTAAGGACGTTTTGAATGAATTCCAAGAAAATTTGCAGGCAGCCAGCGAAACCGATAGTAAGGTCATCGGCATCGCCTCGGGCTATGACCAATTAGATGAGTTAACACACGGTTTTCGTGAAGACCAAATGATTGTCATTGGTGCCCGTCCGGCCGTTGGAAAGACGGCTTTCGTCTTGAACATTGCCAAAAACGCAGCCAAAACTGAGAAGAAGCCTGTTGTGATTTTCTCTTTGGAAATGGGTGCTGTTGATTTGGTAACTCGATTAGTCGCTGCAGAAGGTGGCATTGATTCTAATAAATTGACCACTGGTGATATGCAAGAAGAGGATTGGGCTGCATTAACCTTAGCCGTTCAATCGTTGGCGAACATGCAGATTTATATGGATGACACGCCAGGAATTCGGATGGCGCAAATTTCGGCCAAGTTGCGTAAATTAGAGCGCGAGGTTGTGGGGCGCATGCCAGAAGAAGAACGGGATGAAAATCCCCATCCACTAGGGTTGGTGATGATTGACTACTTGGGTTTGATTGAGTCTGCCAATAGTGAAAGTCGCCAGCAGGCCGTTTCTGAAGTTTCTCGTTCGATTAAAAAGTTGGCGAAGGAATTGCATACGCCGATTATTGCCTTGGCTCAGCTTTCGCGTGGCGTTGAGCAGCGTCAAGACCAACGGCCAATTCTTTCGGATTTGCGTGAATCCGGTTCGATTGAGCAGGATGCTGATATCGTGGCCTTTTTGTACCGGGATGACTACCATCCCAACCGAGCAGGTGAGGACGATGATGAGGGTGGCAACCAAGTCGAAGAGGAAACGGTTGTCCCAATTGAAGTCCTTGTTGAAAAGAACCGTGCCGGGGCTAGAGGGAAGGCGGAGTTGATGTTTAACAAGCCAACTTTTAAATTCTCGAACATGGCCGGTACTTATCGTCAGGAGCAATCGGGCTTTGGCCCAATTCCTGATATGTCGCAAGGCTGGTAAATAATCAAATAAAAGCAAAAGGCAGCACATTCAAAATAGATGTGCTGCCTTTTGCTTGTTGTTGAAAATTGTTTTATGATTCCGTTTCGGTTAAATCGGCGAAGGGGGCGTTAATCATCGCCGCCAACTCTTTGGGATTTAACTTATCGGAGCGACCGAGTTCACCGGCCGAAACCAGGAAGTAATCAGCTGTCTCTGCTTCCTTGGCGAAGTAGATGGGAAAGCCGTGGTTCTGCCAAATACCAACGGGGTTGTTGGCACCGTGAACATAGCCGGTGGTAGCCACTAGTTCCTTGAGTGGCAACATATGGGTCTTTTTGTTCCCAGAAACCGCAGCCAATTTCTTCATATCTAGGCGTTTGGTGAGGGGAACAACCGCAATCAAAGGACCGGTTTTGTCACCTTTGACGGCCAGCGTCTTAAAGATGTCGGATTGTTGAATGCCCAATTCATTCATCTTAGTCGCAATCTCTTCTTCACTTAAGTCCAATGCGTTTAGTTCAAGTGGCTCATAGGACACGCCGTGCTTGTCGAGGACTTGTTCGGGTAATGTTTTTTTATCTTTTTTCTTCTTTGCCATGACTCTATTTTAGCACAAGAAAAAAATCAGAGAAAAAGCAGTTAGAACCAATTTTAAAAAGTGGTCGGACCAATTATGCTACAATAGATATTATGTCAGAAGCAATTTATGTAACGGTGCAAGCCGATATCAAACAAAAAATTTATCAGGGTCAGTACGAAGACCTCAAATTACCAGATGAGCGAACATTAGCGGCAGATTACCAGGTTTCACGTTCTTCCATCAAACGGGCCCTCAATGTCTTGGTCCAGCAGGGGATTATCTTTAAGAAGCGTGGGTCTGGAACTTTTGTGAACCCCTTATACCTGAAAAATCAGGCAATCTTTCAACATGAGGGATCAAACTTGGGCGTTTCGGATTCTTTTCGGATTAATGGTCAGGCACCCAGCATTGAGCTCCTGGACTTCCGGGTGATTCAGGCGACGCCAGAGCAGCAATCAGCATTATTTTTAAACGATGGGGATTTCGTTTATGAAATTAAACGCCTCCGTAAATTGGATGGCGTGCCATTCATGATTGAGTATGGTTACGTGCCGATTTCTTTATTGCCGGGGCTTAATCGGGAAACGGTGACCAAATCCATTTACGAATATGTTGAAAAACGCAAGTCCAAGACAGTGACAAGGTCATTTATGACCATCATGACCGAGCCATCCAATGCCGAAGAACAGAAGCTGTTAAAGCTCAAAGCAACTGAACCTGTGGGTATCATGGAAGGGATTTTCTTCATGGATGATGGGACACCGTTGGAATATTCTAATATGCGCTTGCACTACAAATACCTACGTTATAATGCTTTCGTCTCGCTTGGTTCGGAATAAGGAAACTGATTTAGTAAACAATTTTATGGAATGTGTTTAACAAAGCTTAATTGGACCGGCCCAATTAATAAAGAAATGCAACCAAAAACGAAAAAGTTAGGCCCAAAGGGCTTTTTTTCTTGAATGAATGGAATACTCTCGATATAATAGGACTTGTAAATATATATCCGGAGTTTGCAGAAGCGGGCTTCGTTGAAAGAAAAAGGAGTACTATTTACATGGTTGATTACAACTCAAAAGAGTACTTGGAACTTGTTGATAAGTGGTGGCGTGCAACCAACTATTTGTCAGCTGGGATGATTTTTTTGAAGTCAAACCCATTGTTCTCAGTAACTAAGACGCCTATTCAAGCTGAAGATGTTAAGGTTAAGCCAATCGGACACTGGGGAACTATCTCAGGTCAAACATTCTTGTATGCTCATGCTAACCGTTTGATCAACAAGTATGACTTGAACATGTTCTACATCGGTGGCCCTGGTCACGGTGGCCAAGTCATGGTTACGAACGCTTACCTTGATGGTGAATATACTGCTGATTACCCAGAAGTTACTCAAGACTTGAAGGGTATGTCAACTTTGTTCAAGCGCTTCTCATTCCCAGGTGGAATTGGTTCACACATGACTGCCCAAACTCCAGGTTCATTGCATGAAGGTGGAGAATTGGGTTACTCATTGTCACATGCATTCGGTGCTGTTTTGGACAACCCTGACCAAATCGCTTTTGCCGTTGTTGGTGATGGTGAAGCCGAAACTGGCCCATCAATGACTTCATGGCACTCAATCAAGTTCTTGAATGCCAAGAACGATGGTGCTGTTTTGCCAATTTTGGATTTGAACGGATTTAAGATTTCAAACCCAACTGTCTTCTCACGTATGTCAGATGAAGAAATCAAGAACTTCTTTGCAGGTCTTGGTTACTCAGCTCGTTTCATCGAAAACGATGACATCCATGACTACATGGCTTACCATGAAAAGGCTGCTGATATCTTCGATACTGCTATTGAAGACATCCAAGCTATCCAAAAGGATGCTCGTGAAAACGGTAAGTATGAAGATGGTACAATTCCTGCATGGCCAGTGATTATTGCTCGCTTGCCAAAGGGTTGGGGTGGACCTACCCACGACCAAGCTGGAATGCCAATCGAAGATTCATTCCGTGCCCACCAAGTTCCATTGCCTTTGGCACAAGGAAAGTTGGACACATTGCCACAATTCGAAGAATGGATGAACTCATACAAGCCTGAAGAATTGTTTAACGCTGATGGTTCATTGAAGGATGAATTGAAGGCCATCGCTCCTAAGGGCGACAAGCGTATGTCAGCTAACCCAATCGCTAACGGTGGTCGTAAGCGCGGTGAAGATCTTAAGGATCTTGACTTGCCAGACTGGCGCGATTACGTAAACGACATCAACGCAGACAACCGTGGAACTATCTTGCCAGATGGTAACCGCAACATGGACATGTTCACTTTGTCAAACTACCTTGAAAAGGTAATGCAAATGAACCCTAAGTCATTCCGTGTCTTTGGTCCTGATGAAACGATGTCAAACCGTTTGTGGTCATTGTTTGATACTACTAACCGTCAATGGATGGAAGAAGTTAAGAACCCTAACGACCAATACGAAGCTCCAGAAGGCCGTATCTTGGATGCTCAATTGTCAGAGCACCAAGCTGAAGGTTGGCTTGAAGGTTATACTTTGACTGGTCGTGTTGGAATCTTCGCTTCATACGAATCATTCTTGCGCGTTGTTGATTCAATGATCACTCAGCACTTCAAGTGGTTGCGTCACGCTTCAGAACAAGCATGGCGTAATGACTACCCATCATTGAACTTGATTTCTACTTCAACTGCTTTCCAGCAGGACCACAACGGTTACACTCACCAGGATCCTGGTATGTTGACTCACTTGGCCGAAAAGAAGTCAAACTTCATCCGTCAATACTTGCCAGCCGATGGTAACTCAACTTTGGCAGTGATGGAACGTGCCTTCAGCGAACACTCAAAGGTTAACCACATGGTTATCTCAAAGCAACCACGTCAACAGTGGTTCTCAGCTGCTGAAGCTGAAGTGTTGGCTACTGAAGGTTTGAAGGTTATCGATTGGGCATCTACTGCACCATCAGCTGATGTGGACATCACATTTGCTTCTGCTGGTACAGAACCAACAATCGAAACTTTGGCCGCATTGTGGTTGGTTAACCAGGAATTCCCTGAAGTTAAGTTCCGCTATGTAAACGTTGTTGAATTGCTTCGTTTGCAGAAAAAGTCAGAATCAGCTGGAAACGACGAACGTGAATTGTCAGATGACGAATTCAACAAGTTCTTCCAAGCTGATACACCAGTTATCTTCGGATTCCACGGATACGAAGACTTGGTTGAATCATTCTTCTTCGAGCGTAAGTTCCGCGGTGACGTCTTTGTTCACGGATACCGTGAAGATGGTGACATCACAACTACTTACGACATGCGTGTTTACTCACACCTTGATCGTTTCCACCAAGCTAAGGAAGCTGTTGCTGTCCTTGCAGACCGTGGTGCAGTTGATCAAGCTGCTGCCGATACATTCATCACTAAGATGGATGACATCTTGGCAAAGCACATGAAGGTGACCCGTGAAGAAGGTCGCGATATCGAAGAATTCACTAAGTGGCAATGGTCTGCTTTGAAGTAAGCTATTAACACTTGAAAGAATCGCCTCGGCGGTTCTTTTTTTATACTCATTTATCGGCAAAGCCTAACTAAACTTTGCTATAATTGACATAATCTTGAAAAGGGGCTAATTTTATGCAAGCAATTAAACTTGTTTCGATTGATATTGACGGCACGCTTTATAACGATAATCGCGAGATTACACCGGCGGTAAAAAGTGCTATCCAAAAAGCGACGGCACAGGGTGTTCATGTGGTGATTACCACTGGGCGACCAGAGACAGGCGTTAAGAAGATTTTGAATGAATTAGATCTCTTGGGCGAAGACCATTATGTGATTACCCACAATGGTGGCTTGGTCCAAACAACGGATGGTCAAAAGACTCTCCACCGAGCTGCCTTGCCATGGACCACTTTTTTGAAGGCACAGCAATTTGCAGCGGATAATAACACCTATATTCAGGTTGAGTCAGACTCTGACGCTTATACGGTGATGACGAATGTGAATGTCTTTGCTAGTCAGGAGAACTTTGTGGTCAGTCTCCCATTGACCATTAAGGACGAAGTTTCAGAGTTGAAGGAAACCTCCTTTGTCAAGGCAATTGCTATTGGTGACGAGGCCTTTATGGATAGCATTCAGGCAAAGGTACCGGCAGAGCTGAAGCAAGAGGCCAATGTGGTTCGTTCAACCCCAAATAACCTTGAATTTATGAATACGGCTGCTTCTAAGGGCCAGGCGCTGTTGGCCTTGGCCAAGGAATTGGGCATCGACCAGTCAGAAACAATGGCGATTGGTGACCAGGAAAACGATCATACGATGATTGAAGCTGCCGGAATTGGAGTCGCCATGGGAAATGCGGTGCCATCAATTAAGGCCATTGCTAACCAGGAGACGACTGATAACAACCATGATGGTGTCGCAAAAGCCATCGAGCGCTTTATTTTAGCCGATTAATTGGTAGCAATAGATTAGTGACTTAAGATTACAAGCGACGATGATAAAATCAGTCGCTTTTTTTGCCCAGTTGTCCTGATTTTATTGTTATAATATATAAGAAATCGTTGTTCTTTAATCTGGAGTAGCAAAAATGACTAAGTCAAACCTAAAACTCTTTTCTCTCTCATCGAACCACCCCTTAGCAGAAAAAATTGCTGCTGAAGTCGGTGTGCCATTAAGTGACATCTCGGTGAAGCGCTTTGCTGATGGTGAAGTGCAAATTAACATTGAAGAATCTGTCCGTGGCGCAGATGTCTTTGTGATTCAATCAACATCCCAACCGGTTAACGATAACCTGATGGAATTGTTGATTATGATTGATGCCTTGAAGCGGGCATCAGCCGACCAAATCAACGTGGTTTTGCCTTATTACGGTTATGCTCGTCAGGACCGGAAGGCTCGCTCACGTGAACCAATTACAGCCAAGTTGGTTGCTAATATGATTGAACGAGCAGGAGCCACTCGCGTGATGGCTCTGGACTTGCACGCTGCTCAAATTCAAGGGTTCTTTGACCTACCAATGGATCACTTGCAGGGAGCTCCATTGTTGGCCGATTACTTGATTGAAACTGGTATTGCCGACAAGGAAAACGCCGTTGTTGTTTCACCTGATCACGGTGGAATGACACGTGCCCGCAATTTGAACAACATGCTTGGTTTGGAAGCGCCGGTTGCCGTGATTGACAAGCGTCGTCCGAAGCCAAACGTGGCAGAGGTTGGCTCAATTGTTGGTGATGTTGCTGGTAAAACGGCCATCATGGTCGATGACATGATTGATACAGCCGGAACGATTACGCAGGGTGCTCAATTAGTGTTGGAGCACGGTGCTAAGGAAGTTTACGTGGCCGCATCACACGCTGTCTTCTCAGGACCAGCTTTGGAACGTTTGCAAAATTCCGTTTTCACTAAGGTGATTGTGACCGATTCCATTAACTTGCCAGACTCAAAGAAGTTTGACAAGCTGGAAATTGTTTCTGTTGGTGAGTTGATTGGTGAAGCTATTCGCCGTGTTTCATTGAACGAAGCGATTAGTCCAATGTTTAAGCACCGCTTCCGCCGTCGTAGTTCACAAGAAGACTAAGGCGTTTACAGGAAAGATAAAGTAACTATTGAGAGACTGTTTTTGGCCAGAGTGCTAAAAATAGTCTTTTTTGTGAGGATTATTCGTAAATTGGCTGAAAGGCCAATTTTTTATGTTACAATAACGAATGAAAAATGTTTTAATTGGAGACGCGTATGTATAAAATTTTAGTGGTTGATGATGAAAAGCCAATTTCGGATATCATCAAGTTTAACTTGGTAAAAGAAGGTTACGAGGTCGTAACGGCTGGTGACGGAGCCGAGGCATTGGAATTGTACAAGTCAGAAAATCCTGATTTGGTATTGTTAGATCAAATGCTTCCTGAAGTTGAAGGAATTGAAGTTTTGCGTCAAATTCGGGCTAAGGATAAGACACCAGTTATTATGGTGACGGCTAAGGACTCTGAAATTGATAAGGTTATTGGTTTGGAAATGGGGGCTGATGACTACATCACTAAGCCATTCTCGAACCGTGAATTAGTTGCCCGAGTGAAGGCGAACTTGCGTAATCGTCACACGCCAAGTCGGTCAGATGACCCAGCGGTTAACCAAGAAGACATTCAACTTGGTAACTTGATTATCCATACAAAGACCTATATGGTCACCAAAGACGGTGTTGACCTTGAATTGACGCACCGTGAGTTTGAATTGCTCTCATACATGGCCCAACATATCGGCCAAGTCATGAACCGTGAAAACCTACTTCGTCAGGTTTGGGGTTACGATTATTTCGGCGATGTTCGTGCGGTCGATGTGACAGTTCGTCGTTTGCGTGAGAAAATTGAAGATGTACCATCACATCCTGTTTGGTTAGGAACGCGTCGTGGTGTTGGTTATTACCTCTCATCAGGTAAGAACCCAAATAAATAAAAACTATGAAAGGACGGGCACTCGTTGTCAGGAATTATGAAAGTCATTGTTAAACTCTTACAATCGATTCGATTCCGGATAACGTTTGTCTTTGTCCTTTTTTTAATTGTTATTTTAGAGTCGTTTGGAGTTTTCTTTGTCCATCAAATCGAGCAGCATGACCTCATTGCCAGTGAAGCAGAGTTGACAATGCCAACCTATGTGACCAAGAAAATTGTTGAAGGACTGGACACTGAAACTGGTAAGGTTAACCAGGCTAAAGTGGATACATCGGTCAGGGACTTTGATTCAAACCTTGTCGAAAACGTCTTAGTCTATGATAAATCCGGCAATTTAGTTTCCAGCCAGTCGACAAAGAAGTCGCTATTGCCCAAAAAAATTGATTCTAATAGTGAAAGTGCCTTAGCTGGTGGGAATTCATACCTTAAAATTCGTACCCAGGACCGCGACCAAGGCAACGGCCAACAGGCGGTGGTAACTCGTCAGCTGTATGCTAACGGTACTAATACTCCAAGTAAAGCAGGCGAGAAGCCTGTTGGGATTGTGGTAGTTTATGCTAGCCTAGAGAAGGTTTACGCCAATGCTCGCCAAATCTTGTTCTTGTTTTTATTGGCCGGCTTGCTAACACTTGTGGCTTCAGTTTATTTGGCCTTTATTCTATCTCGGACGTTGACGCGCCCAATTGAAATCATCAATAAGCAGACAGCCCGGATTGCGGCTGGTGATTATTCGATGGTTAACACGATTTCTGGTTCGGATGAGATTTCGCAATTGGCCCATTCGGTCAATACGTTATCAAACCGGATTGCGGAATCAACCGAAATCATTAGCAATGAACGTAACCGCCTCCATTCTATTCTTCATCATATGGCTGATGGGGTTTTGCTGACGAATGCGAATGGCCAACTGACGATTATTAATCGGGCAGCAACCAAGTTGCTTGGTGTCAGCGAACAAGCAGCACTGGGTCAGCAGGTCTTTGACCTGTTGGACCTCCCTGAATACCAAAGTGTTCGAGACTTGATTAAGCAACAACGAGCGATGACGGTTGATGTCGGTCAGCGGATTATTGAAGTTCGGGTCTCTTTAATTAAAAATCCTTCTGGCTTGATTAATGCCATGGTTCTGATTTTGCATGATATCACGGAACAGAAGAAGATTGATCAGGACCGCCGTGACTTTGTTTCCAACGTTTCTCACGAACTGCGAACACCGTTGACCACTGTAGCGTCCTACGTCGAGTCTTTGCAGGAAGGCGCTAAGGAAGATCCTAAAATTCTTGGCGAATTTTTGACGGTGATTCAAAACGAAACGGACCGGATGTCGCGGATGGTATCTGATTTGCTTGAGTTGTCACGGATGGACCAGGGGACGATGGAAGTTAAGACCGAGTTGGTTCAACTAAATACCATGTTGAACTTTATTTTGGACCGTTTTGATATGATTCTGTTGTCACCGTCAAAGGACTTAAATTCGGATCGAAAGATTAAGATTGTTCGTCATATCCCAACCGATCAAGAATTCTGGGTTGATATTGACCATGATAAGATGACCCAAGTCATTGATAATCTGATGAATAATGCGATTAAGTACTCACCCGATGGTGGCACCATTACGGTCTCATTGGAAAAATCAAGAGATAAGGTGCTGATTAGTATTCAAGATCAAGGCCTGGGAATCCCTGCGGTTGACCAAAAAAAGGTCTTTAACCGTTTCTTCCGTGTTGATAAATCACGGTCGCGAGCCCAAGGAGGGACCGGACTGGGATTGGCGATTTCTAAGGAAGTGGTTGAAAAGTTTGGTGGTCACATCTGGGTCGAATCAAAAGAAAATGAAGGGTCAACCTTTAAGATGACCCTTAACTACGTTCAAGATGACTTGTTATCGACTGAAAAACAGTGGGATGAAGATTAAGTCTTTCGTGACCTTAATTTCTGCTTAATTTCACTCAAGTATAGTGGTGTTAACAAATTTTGGAGACGACCATGCAAAAGAACCTAACGAATTTAATTTTGGCTGGAGCCTTAGCCGGTGTAATTGGTGGTGGAGCTGTTTTAGCTGGACAAGAGATTTATCAAAATTACCAAGTGACGCATAGTCCGGTTCGGACTAAGGCGACAACAACAAAAACGATGACTTCTAAGAATACGGCCACCACTGCTTACAACAAGGTAGCTAACTCTGTTGTTTCAGTAATTAACTTTAAAAAGAGCGGTAACACTTATAATGAATCATCGGAAGGGTCTGGCTTTGTCTATAAAAAGGCTGAAGGTTCTGCCTTTATCGTGACCAATAACCACGTGATTGACGGTGCTGATAAGCTTCAGGTGATCACCAACGATAATAAGACGGTGACGGCGGAGTTGGTCGGTAAGGACTCCTTAACTGATTTGGCCGTTTTGAAGATTACTGACTCTTCGATGATTTCAACGGCTTCCTTTGGCGATTCTGCTAAAATTTCCGTTGGTCAACAGGTATTGGCGATTGGGTCACCATTGGGATCACAATATGCTTCCTCTGTAACGGAAGGGATTATTTCGGCCACGAAGCGTTTGGTTCAAGCGGATGATGATACCGGCCAAAATTATGGTGGTTCAACGGTTATTCAAACCGATGCCGCTATTAATCCCGGAAACTCCGGTGGCCCTTTGATTAACTTAGCGGGACAGGTTGTTGGAATTAACTCGATGAAGCTGTCATCGTCATCAAACGGCACAGCGGTTGAAGGAATTGGTTTTGCGATTCCTTCGGACCAGGTTGTTGATGTCGTCAATAAGCTGGTAAAGGACGGTAAGGTGACAAGGCCGGCACTGGGAATTCAGATGATTAACCTGTCGCAGGTGCCCGTTAACGAGCAGCAGTCAACGCTGAAGATTCCAAACACCGTTAACGGTGGTGTGGTCCTCTACAAGGTCAACAGCGGTTCACCAGCAGATAAGGCGGGTCTGAAGAAGTATGACGTGATTGTTGGTATTGATGGTAAGACAGTTGCCAACCAGGCTGATTTGCGTGAACAATTGTACACGCATAAGGTCGGCGATAAGACAACGCTGACTTACTACCGTGGTACTGAGAAGAAGACAGTTACCCTTAAGTTAAATCAGACTTTGCAGTCTTAAGATGTCTGGCGTTTATCGATTTCAAAACAAAAATCGACCAAAATGTTGGTCGATTTTTTTATGTTAAAAGTTGACGACGAAGGCAGAATTGCCGTTGGGATTTTGCTATACTTAAAAAAGCGATAAATGAGGAGAACAATGAACATATGATTGTATTAGCCGGGACAATTGGTGCTGGAAAGACCAGTTTAACAGAGATTTTAGCAAAGCATTTGGGTGGTCAGGCCTACTATGAGAGTGTGGATAATAACCCAATTTTGCCACTCTTTTACCAGGACCCCAAGAAATACAGTTTCTTGCTCCAAATTTACTTTTTGAATACCCGTTTGGACCAGATTCACGAAGCGCAAAAAGAAAAGAATGCGGTCTTGGATCGGTCAATTTTTGAAGATGCCTTACTTTTCCAGCTCAATGCTGATTTGGGCCGGGCAACACAGACCGAAGTCGACATTTATAAGGATTTGGTCAACAACGTTTTAGAAGAAGTTTCAGAGGAAAACAAGACCAAGACACCGGACTTACTAATCCATGTTCGTGTTTCTTTGGACACCATGTTGGCTCGCATTAAGAAGCGTGGCCGTCCATATGAGCAAATAGAGCAGGACCCGGACTTGTACCAATACTATGCGGACTTGAACGCCCGCTACGATGCTTGGTTTGATCAGTACGACCGCTCACCAAAGCTCCAGATTAACGGTGATGAGCTGAACTTTGTTGAGGATGCTGCGGCTCAGGAAAAGGTTTTGGCCTTAGTTGACCAGAAATTAGCAGAATTGGCTGCTGACAAGGATTAAAAAATCAGGTGAGGTGGCTAGACTAAGCGCGGCTCATGCCCCAAAAAACCTGAACCAGTTAAAATCACAGCAAAAAAGACTTAACCAAGTAGCTGCTAAGCTTGTCACTGGTTAAGTCTTTTTGTTTAGTAAGAGAATGTTAGGCAAGCACCTTGAGCATCATCTGCTGAAAATCGGAGACAAAACGGTCTTGATCAACTAGGACGGCAGCCTTTGAAATCGTTGGTTCCAAAAGCTTGGCCTTGTCGCCAATTGTGCGGCCGTAGTCGCCTGATTCTTGGTCGTAAGTGACCTGCATGTTTAAGTCCAAAGTGGTGACATAGCTTGGGTCGACGGCAACTGCAACGGCCAATGGGTCGTGGAGAGCAGCTCCTTTTTTGTCGATATCTAAGTTATAATAAGCATCAATGTAGTAGTCCATGATGTCGGCATAGTTTTGACCGGCGGTTGTGCCAAGGTCACGCCATTCTTGCGTATGCTTCTTTGTCAAAAGCGTCCGCAGGGTAACATCGAGGCCAACCATGGTCAGGTTTTCCTGATTTTTAAACACATAGTCGGCGGCTTCGGGGTCTTGGTGAATGTTGGCTTCCGTAAATGGCGTCACGTTTCCAGGAACCGTCAAGGCACCACCCATTAAAGTCGTTTGACCGATTAACTTAGCGATGCTTGGGTCCTTTTCAAGGGCCTTGGCCAGGTTCGTTAAGGGACCAGTTGGCAGGTAAATCAGTTCGTCTTTGTACTGGTGAGCGGCTTCAATCAAGAAGTCGATACCATTTTGGCTGTCAACGGACCGCATTGAGGCCGCCACTTCAACATCGCCGATACCGTTTTGGCCGTGAATGGCCTGTGAGATTGGCATAACGGTGAAATCAGTGGTGGTTGATGAATGTGATTCACCAATGAAAACGGGAACGTCATGGGCGCCTAAGAGGTCTAAGAGGTCAAGTGAATTCTTGGCCGTGACATTGGTCAGGGCATTGCCATAGGTGGCAATAATCCCAATCAAGTCGATGTCATCATGACCGATGGCGTAAGCCAGGGCCAAGGCATCATCGATACCAGTGTCGAGATCTAAAATCATTTTTTTGCGAGACATTGCGCATTCTCCTTTAGTTTGGGTACACTTTATTATAGCAAAATTGTTAGGTAAAACACGAAGAAAGCGAGTCAAAATGGAAAAAACGTACGATATTATTATTGTTGGTGGTGGTCCGGTAGGCCTCTTTGCTGCCTTCTATGCTGGCTTGCGCAATACCAAGGTGCTTTTATTAGAAGCGTTGACGGACCTTGGCGGCCAGGTGCAAACGCTTTATCCCGATAAAAAAATTTGGGACGTTGCGGGGTTACCAGGGGTTTCTGGTCGCGAATTGATTGACCGCCTCAAAAAACAGTTGGCTAAGTTTCCGGTCGATGTCCAGACGGAAGCCAAAGTAACAGATATTGTCCGTGTTGGTGATAACTGGCAAATCGCTATTAATGACGGGCAAACAGGCGTGACTGGCCGTTCAGTGATTTTAGCCACTGGGAAAGGTGCTTTTGAGCCCCGCCGGTTGCAAATTGACAACGAGGCTGAACTGGAAGGGCATGGCCTGTCTTATTTTGCCCCAGACCTCTCACTATATCAAAATCAGGAGGTCGCAGTTCTTGGTGGTGGTGACTCGGCAGTTGATTTAGCGGAGCAACTAGATTCGATTGCTAAGAGGACTTATTTGATTCATCGCCGGGACCAATTCCGAGCTTTGGAGCAGGCTGTATTGGCTTTAGAGAAAACTAAGGTAATTAAAAAAACACCCAAAAAGGTTAAAAGCGCTCAAAAAACGGCCGATGGCCGATTAGAATTGGCTCTGCAACACGTTAAGGATAAAAATCAGCAAGAAGAGTTAGTTGTGGATAACCTGCTCGTTCAGTATGGGTTCTTAACAAAGGGACAAGCCGATACCGGTTGGCAAGTTGACCTTGATTGGGATTCAGCTGGCATCGTTGTGACTGACCAGATGGAAACGAAGCAACCGGCTCTCTTTGCCATTGGAGATGCTTCATCTTATCCGAATCATGTTGATTTAATTGCCACTGGCTTTGGTCAAGCACCGGCGGCGGTGAACGCAGCGATTGCTGCCATTGACCCCGACCGAGGTGGTCCTGGTCATTCATCTTCAATGAATTTGTAAAGGAAAGTTTTCGCTACTAAGACAGAGGCGGAAGCTTTTTTGTCTGTTGCCGATTTGGTTATCAAAAACAAAATTTTTTGCTTGATTTTGACAAGGTTGCCTTTTTTGACCTGCTACTGTAACAATTTCGAGGCTAATGCTGTAAAATAGAAGCGGAGAGGGTTTATGACGTAGTCGGGTTAATTTTTTTCTTTGGGGATAACTAAATTTTTTGGAGTCAGCTATCCAGTCTAATTTTAAAACTATCGAAAAGATGGACGAAATGATTACGTTCGGTTTAGTTTGTTACGTTCAAAATATTGCAATTAAGAAAGCGGAGGTAACCAACCATGATGCACAATAATCAAGATAATCACCCTAGGCACCGATTAATGTTTACAGCCGGTGCGACGACATTAGCAGCAACGGGGGCTGTTTTTGGGGCGACCGTGTTGAATCAAAATCAAACAGCTAGTGCTGATCAAGTTCAGGGGCAGGCACAATCCCAAGTTGACCAACACAGTCAATGGCAAGCAAATTCGCTTGACCAGGTAAAGGCTGCCATTGCCAAGCAAGGTCAAGGACAAAATATTCATGGCTATGCGACACAGTGGGGGGACACCTTGGGTGTGATTGCCCAGGCTTATGATCTTAGCACGGAACAAGCAGCCCAGCAGTTGGGCTTGGATGACCAAGGGCTGTTGATTTCAGGATATCGCTTGGGTGACCAGGCTCAAGTGATTCAAAAACTTAAAAATACTGGTGTCTTGCTGTCTGCTGGAGCTGTGCAGGTAAGTCAGAGTCAAACGAGTCAGCCGAATTTGGTGTTGATGCAAAAGGGCGCACCAACGACTGATTCTGTTCAGGTGGCAGCCGATTCACAGGCCATTTCACAAGCGATTAGCCAGGGAAGTCAAACGGGTAGCCAGGCAGCAACGACGGCCGCTGCCCAATCGGTTGCTCAGAGTCAATCTTTGTCGGTGACTAGTTCGCAGGCCACAGCTCAGTCAATGACGGCAAATGTCAACCAAAGCCAAGCTAGTCAAGTACCGTCCCTTTCTGGTTCGAGTGCTGGTGCACAACAGGCAAATACTGATAAGACCTATGCGATGGAGCAAAATGCCACTCAAGTAGCTGGTTCACAGTCAGCCGATTTGTACTCACAGACGCAGTCTTTGAGTCAGGCGCAAGCTACATCTTCACAGTCACCTAGTTCACAGGCCGATACTTCGCAAGTAGCCAATTCAGAAGCAGTTACCTCTCAGGCGGCCACTTCACAGGCTACTAATTCTGAAGTAGCTACATCGCAGGCTGCTGCTTCTCAAGAGCCCGCTTCACAAGCAGTGGCATCCCAAGCACCTGCCTCACAGGCTGTCGTTTCAGAGGCACCGGTTTCTCAAGAAGTAACGTCACAGGCAGCTGCTTCACAGGCCCCAGCTTCAACAAGTGTAGCAGTGCAGCCGACTGCTACTACGAATAAGGTCAACACGGATCAGGTGATTAATTGGTTCTATGACCATCAGGGAAAGTTGACTTATTCCATGACGGGATCGCGTAATGGTGCCGATGGCACGGCGGATTGTTCTGGTGCGATTACAGAAGCCTTGTATGAGGCTGGTGCATCAAAGCCCGCTTACTTGTACAATACGGACTCTTTGCACGGTTATTTGGAACAGAATGGTTATCAACTGATTTCAACAAACACACCATGGGATGCACAACGTGGTGATATCGTTATTTGGGGTCAGCAAGGTGCCTCAGGTGGATCTGCTGGTCATGTTCAAATTATTGTCTCAAACGATCCAAATGCCCGCGCTATTTCCGTTAACTACGTAACGGGTGGTCAAACGGGTACGGCTGTTCAAGAATGGAATTATGACGCAGCCTATAATTACACAGCAAACGCCAATGGCGGTAGCCTGGCATACTATGTTTACCGACAGGTATAAGCAGTTAAAAAGCTAATGAAACCAGAGATGGCGTCATTAGCTTTTTTTGATGCTTGATTTAAACAATCAGGCTAAGTAAACAATCTTTAAAACACAAAAAAATCCTTGAGGAATTCCTCAAGGATTACTGTAGTGGTCAGTCAGGGGCTCGAACCCTGGACCCACGGATTAAGAGTCCGTTGCTCTACCAACTGAGCTAACTAACCATGGAGTTGTCTTAAACAACAAAAAATAGTATATCACGGTTGTGGCAGTTGAGCAAGCTTTTTAGCAAAAATAAATGGATATGGTCAATAATTTTTTTAGTGAGTTCGTTGATGTGACATCAGGCGTTGGCTTCAATCACCACGGTATTACCCTCGGAGTCCTTGACTGTGACTGCGACTTTATTGTTAAAACGTTCTTTTTCCTTTTCGATGGCAACGAAATTATTGGCTAAGTGTTTTTTTAATTCAGGGAGGTGATCACGTACTAAGAGTTCAAAATCAGCTCGCGGTTGGCCCTGAACAAAAGTAAGGTCGTCGTGATCAACAACTAAGATACGGTCAGTTTGAGCGCCACTTTGAGGGAGGTCGAAGACGTCGCGCCAAAAACGAAAGGCACGGTTGGGGTCTTGTGCGGGGATTTCTTTATGGTTAAGTTTACGAGCTTTCATCTACTTTGATTCTCCAAGAAATAGGTTCGCGTTATAATAACAAGGAACAATGATTTGTCACGTTCTTTTATCCAGTATAGCCCAAAGAGGGGGCCTTGGCCATGCTCGCAATGACAAAGTGTGGTAAACTAAATCCTATGGCATTATTAGAAGTAAGTGGGCTCTCGATGGCCTACGCAGAAAAAACATTATATGACGATGCTGACTTGGAATTGCAAGCCGGTGAACACATGGGGATTGTCGGTCAAAACGGGGCTGGTAAGTCAACTTTGATTCGAATTTTGACGGGGCAAGTCTTGCCGCTATCAGGTCGAATTGATTGGGCGAAAAACCTGAAAATTGGCTACTTGGACCAGTACGCAGAAATTCCAGAGGGGATGACTCTGGTTGATTTCTTGCATACAGCTTACAAGGACCTCTATGATAAGCAGGATCGCGCAACGGAATTGTACGAAAAGTACGCCGCTACTGCCGATGATAAGCTACTTGAGCGAGCAGGACGCTTGCAAGAGGAACTGGATGCTGCTGGTTTTTACGACGTTGATACGGAAATCGAACGAGTTATTTCCGGTTTGGGCTTGGAAGCCATCGGTCGTGACCGCGAACTGGAACATATGTCTGGTGGTCAGCGTGCTAAGGTTATCTTGGCCAAGTTGCTCTTAGAAAATGACGATGTCATTATCCTTGATGAGCCCACCAACTATTTGGATGTTTCGCATATCGAATGGTTGGAAGGCTTTTTGCAGGGCTTTGAAGGCGCAGCCATGATTATTTCGCACGATTTTGATTTCTTGGATAAGGTGACGAACGCGATTGCTGATGTTTCTTTTGGTAAGATTACTAAGTATCGTGGTTCTTTCCAAAAGGCGATGCGCCAAAAGGAAGAACGTTCTGAGCAGCAGATGCGTCAGTACGAAAAGCAACAAGTTGAGATTGCCAAGGCTGAGAAGTTTATCGCCAAGAACAAGGCCCGAGCTTCAACTTCAAAGCAGGCGAAGTCTCGTGAAAAGATGCTGGCCCGGATGGATAAGGTTGATCCACCTTCAGAAAACCTGAAGGCTAAGTTTAACTTCCCATACGTCAATTCCCAGTCGGCGGCCGCTTTGACGGTGACTGATTTGTCAGTTGGGTATGAACAGGCAATTTTGGAACCCGTGTCATTCTCGTTGACAACGGAAAAGAAGATTGTCTTTGCTGGTTTCAACGGGGCAGGAAAGTCGACGTTGATTAAGTCAATTTTGGGCGAAATTCCCTCTCTTGGCGGTCAGGTGGAATTTTCACCATCAGCCGTAGTTAATTACTTTGACCAGGACTTGGACTGGGATAACGACCAGCAAACGCCATTACAGGCGATGCAGGACTTATTCCCAACGATTTTGCCAAAGGAATTGCGACAACGATTAGCAGGAGCCGGCATTAATGCTGAAAATGCGCAAAAGCCGTTGTTCCAGCTTTCCGGAGGGGAACAGACGAAGGTTAAGCTCGCTATTATGGAAATGAAGCCTTCGAACTTCTTGATTCTTGATGAACCAACGAACCACTTGGATGAAGAAACGAAACAAGCTTTGTATAAGGCGATTAAGGCGTTCCCAGGTAATGCCATTATTGTTTCCCACGAGGTTTCCTTTACGAAGGATTTAGCGGATCAAACATTAAACGTGGCTGCTTTGTCTTACAAGGAAAATCCGGAATAAGTCGGTTAAAAGTGAATAATAAAGACCAAAAGGATGATTTTGTTAACAAAATCATCCTTTTTTGATGTTAGGAAAAATAACAAATCCCGTCAAAATGAGCATTTTGAGCGGTAAACTAAGCCTCGAAGCAACGAAATTATCGTTTTTATTAAAAAATTATTTGAAAACGGTGTGTTTGTCTGATAAGATTAAACAAACATTAAGTTGTACCGAGGAGGAAGCATCATGAAACGATGGCAGAAATGGACTGTTGCGGCAGTCGTTGTTTTGGCCGCAGTTGGGGGATCTCGAGCTGCTGGCTGGTGGGGCACAAGTCCCTCAGACGATAAATCAGCATTGAATTACGGTTTAGGAGCTGAAATTCAAACGTTGGATATTTCAAAGAGTACTGATCAGTATTCAAGCACGATTTTGGGAAACACGGAATCAAACTTGTTGCGTGTGAACTCAAAGGGGGATCCAGCTCCTGATTTGGCTAAGTCATACAGCGTCTCATCAGACGGTTTGACTTATACCGTTCAGTTACGTTCAGGTTTGAAATGGTCTGATGGTTCTGCTTTGACTGCTAAGGACTTTGTTTATACTTGGCAGCGAATCGCTGATCCAAAGACTGCCTCACAGTATTCATATCTGACATCAGGTGTGAAGAATGCTGATGACATCGTTGCTGGCAAGAAGCCAGTTTCTGATTTAGGTGTTAAAGCAGATGGCAATACTTTGACTTTCACTTTGGAAAAGCCAATGCCGCAATTTAAGTATCTTTTGAGCTTTACTCAGTTTGCACCGCAGAAGGAATCCTTCGTGAAGGAAAAGGGTTCTAAGTATGGAACAACTGCTGCAAACCAAATTTATTCTGGTCCTTACAAGTTGGAAGGCTGGAACGGAACGAACAATAAGTTCAAGATTGTTAAGAACGATGACTATTGGAACGCCAAGAACGTCAAGACAAAGACGATTAACTGGCAAGTTATCAAGAATCCTGAAACAGCCATTAAGTTGTACAAGGAAGGTAAGCTTGACCGCGCTTCTATTACCGGTTCGCCTGAAATGTACGCTGCTAACAAGAACAATAAGGATATGAAGACAGTTTCTGTTGCTGCTTCAACTTACTTGGAGTACAACCAAGCAAAGAACCCTTACTTGCAAAATGAAAAGATTCGCGAAGCTTTGAACTTGGCAACCAACCGTAAGGAATTGGCTTCCCAAGCAACTGGTGGATCTCGTGATGCTGCTAAGAGTCTCGTTTCAAATAACTTGGTTAAGGCTGCTAATGGTGAAGATTTGTCAACTTATGTTGCTCCTGGTTATTCTTATGACAAGGACAAGGCAAAGCAACTCTTTGCAGAAGGAATCAAGGAAGTTAACAAGGGTAAGATGAACGTTACTCTTGAAACCGATGCTGACGTTCCAGTTTCAAAGAATACAGTTGATTACTTGAAGCAGGCTTGGGAATCAACATTCGGTGACCAAATTTCTGTTACTGAAAAGATTGTCCCATTCAAGCAACGCTTGCAAGATTCACAAAATGGTAACTTCGATATCGTTGTTTCAAACTGGAACGGTGATTACCAAGACGGTTCAACCTTCTACGACATGTTCAAGGCAACTGATACTGGTATGAACAATGGTCAGTTCAAGAACCAAGACTACATCGACGCTGTGACAAAGGCTGAAAGCACAGATGCTAACAATCCATCTGCACGTGACGCTGACTGGAAGGCAGCTGAAGCAGCTTTGAAGAACAGTGCTAACATCAACCCACTTTACTCATGGAAGGGTGCATACTTGACCCGTTCAAATGTTAAGGGTGTTGTTACAAGCCCAGCCGGTTTGACGCTCGATTTGACGAACGCTTATCGGAAGTAAAATTCAATAAAATTTTATTCTATTTACCACAGTGGTGAATAGTACTAGGCAGGTCATAGAGAGAGGCGTCCGAGGATTACGTGGATAGTTTCCCGAGTGGCCTGCCTTTGGTGTGAATGGTGTTTTTCTAAAACAGCTCCTCAAATTTAGTTTTCATCATTTATTAGTCACTTTTCAAAGCATTAGGAGAGTCATTTTCATGGCCAAATACATTTTAAAACGAGTGTTAATCCTGGTAGTCACATTATGGATTGTGGTCACGGCCACTTTCTTCTTAATGCAGATTTTGCCAGGAACGCCCTACAATAATCCGCACTTGTCGGCGTCGGCAATTGCTCAATTGAACGAAACATATGGGTTGGATAAGCCTGTCGTTGTTCAGTACTTTGATTACCTAATCAATTTGTTGCATGGTGATCTTGGAACGTCCTATCAGTACCAGAACCAATCAGTTTCAATGTTGATTGGTCAACGGTTACCAGTTTCCGCGCAACTTGGTTTACAAGCCTTGGTTGTTGGAATCTTGCTTGGCCTTTGGTTCGGGGCGGTTTCCGCTAAAAACCAAAATAAGAAGATGGATGGTTTCTTGGGAATTATTTCCACTTTGGGAATCTCGGTTCCTTCCTTCATCTTGGCCATCGTTTTGCTTTACGTCTTCGGCTACGACCTTGGATGGTTGCCAGTTTCTGGTTGGGGCGATAGCTTCTCCGAAACAATTCTGCCAACGTTGGCTTTGGCCGTTGGTCCCGCAGCAACGACTACACGATTTGTCCGTTCTGAAATGATTGATGTTTTGCATTCGGATTATATCCAACTAGCCCGGGCAAAGGGTTTGACTGGAACACAGTTAATCCGTAAGCACGCTTACCGGAATTCAATGATTCCGATTTTAACGTTAATCGGTCCGATGGTTGCCAACCTATTGACTGGGTCAACTTTGGTTGAAAACATCTTTTCAATTCCGGGAATTGGGCAACAGTTCGTTTCTTCAATTCCAACAAAGGATTATCCGGTTATTATGGGAACCACTATCGTTTATGCTGCGATGTTGATGATTTGTATCTTGATTACCGATATTTTGACGGCAATTGTTGATCCACGAGTTCGGTTGAAGTAGGGGGAGAACATGGAAGAAGTACAAAATGAATTTTCCCTCGTTGGGATTGAAGATAAGTCGGCCAGCGAAAACATCGTGAAGCCTGCCTTGTCAACTTGGCAAAGCGTTTGGCGCCGTCTTCGTAAGAATAAATTAGCAGTTGTTAGTTTAATTTTCTTGGTCTTGGTCATGCTCTATGCTTTGATTTCAGTGCCGGTAGTTAGTCAAAATTCTGCTAACGACTTTAATACTAATGCTGGTTCTAAATATAAGAACTTGCCACCAAAATCTGGTTTACCAATTCCCGGCTGGGATGGGAAGACGACAACCCCTGGGTCAGTTGATGCCACGGATGTTTATGAAAAGAATGGTGTTGATCAAAACTACCTTTTGGGAACAGATAACCTTGGTCGTTCAGTAGCTAAGCGTGTGACAGTTGGTTTGAGAATTTCGCTCTTTATTGCCATTGTCGCGACTGCCATTGACCTTTTGATTGGTGTTAGTTATGGTCTGGTATCTGGTTGGCTTGGTGGTTGGGTTGATACTACCATGCAACGTGTCATTGAAGTGATTTCAGCCATTCCAAACTTAGTTGTCGTGACCCTCTTGGCGATGCTCTTTGGTTCAAGTATTTGGTCAATTATTTTGGCCATCGCTTTGACTAGTTGGACCGGAATGGCTCGTCAGGTTCGTAACTTAACTCTGACTTACAAAGAACGTGACTTCGTCTTGGCTGCCAAGACCTTGGGCGAATCGGGTCCAAAGATTGCCTTGAAGCACTTGGTACCAAACATGTCTGGAACAATCATCGTGCAAATCATGATGACGATTCCAGCAGCTATTATGTTCGAAGCTGTTTTGTCAGCCATCAACTTGGGTGTCAAGGCACCAACTGCCTCACTGGGAACGTTGATTACTGATGGACAGAACATGTTGCAATACTACCCATATCAAATTTTGATTCCATCAATCGTCTTGGTCTTGGTATCCTTGGCCTTCATCCTCTTGGGTGATGGCTTGCGCGATGCCTTTGATCCAAAGATGGCGGATGAATAAGGAGGCCTTCATGGTAGCACCAATTTTACAAGTAAAAGACCTCCGCGTGGACTTTAACACCTATGCTGGAAAAATCCAGGCGATTCGAGGCGTTGATTTTGACTTAAATGCTGGCGAAACCCTGGCCATTGTTGGGGAATCTGGTTCCGGTAAATCAGTAACGACAAAGACCCTCCTCGGTCTAAATGCTCAAAACGCTGAACTAGGTGAAGAAAGTCAAATTCTCTACAACGGTAAGAATTTGGCCAAGTTGTCTGAAAAAGAATGGGAAAGTTATCGTGGCTCTGAAGTCGCCATGGTCTTCCAGGACCCGATGACATCATTAGACCCAACGATGAAGATTGGTAACCAAATTGCGGAACCAATCATGAAGCATCACGAAGTTGAAAAGGCTGAAGCACTAGCGAAGGCCTTGCAACTAATGAAGGATGTTGGGATTCCAAACGCTGAGGAACATATCAATGATTATCCTCACCAATGGTCTGGTGGTATGCGTCAGCGTGCCGTTATTGCCATTGCATTGGCCGCTGATCCAAAGGTTTTGATTGCCGATGAACCAACGACTGCTTTGGATGTGACGATTCAGGCCCAAATATTGCAGGTCTTGAAGAAGTTGCAAAAGAAGAACAACACGGCGATTATCTTTATCACTCACGATTTGGGTGTCGTAGCTGGAATCGCCGATCGAGTGGCTGTTATGTATGCCGGTAAGATTGTTGAAACCGGTCTGGTGAACGAAGTCTTCTATAATCCACAACACCCATATACATGGGGGTTGTTGGGGTCAATGCCATCAACAAAGACAGAGTCCGGTACCTTGCAAGCCATTCCTGGTACGCCACCTGACTTGCTTTACCCACCAAAGGGTGATGCTTTTGCGGATCGAAACGTCTATGGTTTGGCAATCGATCATGAAAAGCAGCCACCACTCTTTGAAGTGTCACCAACTCATTTTGCAGCCACATGGCTCTTAGATGATCGGGCACCAAAGGTAACACCACCACTTGAGATTCAGCGTCGCCAAGCATTTTGGCAGACCTTAGAAAATGAGGGGGCCAAGTAATGCAAAATCCAGATGCAAAGAAATTAGTTGAAATTAAGGACTTGAACCTGACTTTTAACGCTGGTAAGAGCAACGCCACTAAGGCAATTGATGAGATTTCCTTTGATATTTATGAAGGAGAAACCTTTGGTTTGGTGGGGGAGTCAGGTTCAGGAAAGACGACCATTGGTCGGACGATTCTGAAGCTGTATGACCAAGATTCAGGAACCATTACTTTTGATGGTCAAGATTTGGGTCAGTTGAAAAAGCAGGGAATGAAGGACTTTCGTAAGCAAGCGCAAATGATTTTCCAGGACCCACAGGCCTCATTGAACGGCCGTTTGCGGGTTGAAGATATCATTGGCGAAGGTCTTGACCAGGTTGGTTACAGCAAGAAGCGTGCCGAACGCGAAGCGAAGGTATTGGAATTGTTGAAGCTGGTTGGCTTGAACAAGGACCACGCCTCACGATACCCACACGAATTCTCTGGTGGACAGAAGCAACGAATCGGAATTGCCCGTGCGTTGGCTGTTCAGCCAAAGTTTATCATTGCCGATGAACCCATCTCAGCTTTGGACGTTTCTGTTCAGGCTCAGGTTGTCAACTTGTTGGCTGATTTGCAAAAGCAAAACAAATTGACTTACCTCTTTATTGCCCACGATTTGGCCATGGTCAAGTACATCTCTGACCGAATTGGTGTGATGCACTGGGGAAAGTTGGTTGAATTGGGCACTGCAGATGAAGTTTATAACCATCCATTGCACCCATATACCAAGAGCTTACTTTCGGCTGTGCCTGAACCTGACCCAATCGTTGAAAAGCAGCGTGTGATTAAGCCATACGATGCCAGCTTCGAAAAGGATGGACAGGAACGGAAGATGGTTGAGGTTGAACCTGGTCACTTTGTCTTGGCAACACCAGCGGAAGCTGAGCAATACAAGGCAGAACAAAAGTAAATCAGACCACTTTACGTACCTACTATTTTCTAACCTAAATAGTTTAAATTAAAAAAGCGTTTCAGGATGAACTGAAAGCAGATGTTTCTGCGCTCAGCCCTAGCCCTGAGCGCTTTTTTCATGTAAAATAAGTTTATTATGGAAAACTTTGAACAAGAATTAGAAAATCGGCGGACATTCGCCATTATTTCCCATCCCGATGCGGGAAAAACAACCTTAACGGAACAATTACTCCTCCATGGTGGGGTTATTCGTGAAGCCGGAACGGTCAAGGGTCGTGGGGCCAAGAAGATGGCTTCATCGGACTGGATGGCCATTGAGCAACAGCGTGGTATTTCTGTTACCTCTTCTGTCCTGCAGTTTGACTATGAAGGCAAGCGCATTAACATTTTGGATACGCCGGGGCACGAAGATTTTTCGGAAGACACCTATCGAACACTGATGGCCGTTGATTCGGTTGTCATGGTTGTTGATGCCGCCAAGGGAATTGAGCCACAAACTAAGAAGCTGTTTGAAATCGTTTCAAAACGTGGCATTCCCGTCTTTACCTTCTTTAACAAAATTGATCGTGATGCCCGGTCGCCATTGGATTTGGTGGACGAATTGGAAAGTATCCTTGGGATCCAAGCATACCCAATGAACTGGCCAATTGGCTCTGGACAGATTTTGCAGGGAATCTATGACTTGAAGCAAAAGGAAATGATTCCCTTTAAAAATGCAGCCGACCATCCAGAAGTTCGCCAAGAGGGATTGGATGAAGTCGAATTGTTGGAAGATGCTGGGAACCAATTTGACGAAGAGGCCGTTGCTACGGGTAAGTTAACGCCGGTCTTCTTTGGCTCCGCCTTAGCCAACTTCGGTGTGACCGAATTTTTGCGGGAATACCTGACTTACGCGCCAATGCCCGCGCCGGTAACAACAGTTGATAACCAGGTGATTGAACCAGACAATCCTGAATTTACTGGTTTTGTCTTTAAGATTCAGGCTAACATGGATCCTCGTCACCGTGACCGGATTGCCTTTGTGCGAATTGTATCTGGTGTCTTTGAACGAGGCATGGACGTTACGCTGGAAAGAACGGGCAAGAAGCTTCGTTTGGCCAATGTGACCCAGTTCATGGCGGAAGAGCGTGAAAACGTTCAGGGAGCCGTTCCAGGCGATATTATCGGTGTCTATGATACCGGGAACTTCCAAATCGGTGATACGATTTTCTCTGGTAAGAAGGCTGTGCGTTTCCCTGATTTGCCAACCTTTACCCCTGAGTACTTTAACAAGGTCATTGCCAAGGATGTGATGAAGCAAAAGTCATATCACAAGGGCATTACCCAACTGGTCCAAGAAGGAACCATTCAGCTGTACAAGTCATGGAACTCAAGCGAGTATATTCTTGGTGCTGTTGGACAGTTGCAATTCGAAGTATTCAAGTTCCGAATGGAAAATGAATATAACGTTGAAATTCAATTTGAGCCGATTGGTTCAAAGGTTGCCCGCTGGATTAACCCAGACCAAGTGGACGAAAAGATGGCTTCATCGCGGAACTTGCTAGTCAAGGATCGCTACGACCGTCCCGTCTTCTTATTTGAAAATAATTTTGCATTGAACTGGTTTAAGGATAAGTATCCAGACGTTCAATTAGAAGCAAAGATGTAAGTAAAAATGCCGCCATCGCGATGGTGGCATTTTTCTTTGGCTTGAAATAAACGAACGTGATATAATAGATACCGTCAAATGTTCGTTTTATTTAAATTTAAATATCTTTGAACGAAACGATAGTTGGCAAAAAATAAATATGGGGTAGGAACCCGTGCGTTAAGTGCAGTGGAAACGGAATGTGAGCCACTGACGAAACATTTATGTGCGGTACGGGTTTCGCATTCACCAACCCGGTGAACGCTCCTTTAGGAGGTTCAAGAATATGAACAAGCACACAGTTTTCAAGAAATGGGGGCTGTCTTCTTTGTCGATCCAGCAGCTCGTTTTGCTAGCGGTCTTAATGGCCCTGTCGTTGGTTATCGGTAAGTTTTCGGTCATGCTGACACCAACCATCAAGATTTCCTTTGTCTTTTTGGCATCGTCTCTGATGGGGCGGTTCTTCGGTCCAATCTGGACGATGCTGGTGATGGTCTTACTCGACTTCGTTAATGTGACCTTTTTTGTTGCCCATGGCGCCTGGTCGCCAATTATGGCCTTTGGCGTTGTGTTAGCTGGAATTATTTATGGCGGGTTCTTCTACCAACAGCCGCTGACAAAGACCGTTCACTGGGGTAAAATCCTGGTGGCCGTTTTGCTGATTACCTTTGTGGTTAACTTTTTAGTGAATACCTTCGCCTTGATGGTCATGTATTCACCACAACATTCATGGTCGGTCTTTTCGGCCATGTTGTCAGCACGGTTGCCAAAGCAATTGATTTTCTTCCCAATCCAGTTGGTTCTAACTTATTTGGTTTTGAATAACCGCATTGTAACTCAAATTGGTCAACAATTCTTTCCGTCACAGAGGAAGCAAACGGCGCAAGCTGATTCTATTCAAACAAAACCATAAAAAATCAGGTTGATCCCAATTCGAAAGCGGGATTGGCTCACGGTGTAAAGCAACTTTTTATGATGTTTTTTGCCAGTAAACTGAAAAGGCACTCGCGTTCGATTTCGAACGTGGGTGCCTTTTTGTGTTTGAAACTGATTTTTAATCCTTGTTTTGGACTGGGATATCCTTGTGGGTTAAATCCATATTGCCGTGGACAAGGTGAGGGAAGACTAGGTTGTCGGACCAGGCGATAATTTGTCCCTGCAAGAAGAAGGAAACGGCCGTTCCGATGTTAATGGAAACGATACTACCCGAATAGGCCCAACAAGCTAGTGAAATACCAATGGCAAAAATAAAGTTGGAAATTTGTGCTTTGGGAGCGGAACCACGGAAGTAGGAGAAGCGTAGGATGTTGGTCATATCATCAATCGGATGAAGGATGAAGTTAACCCGCTGGTAAACCGAAATGGCGACTCCAACGACGGCAACACCAAAAAGATCGAGTGGGATGCGGAGCCACAGTGAAACTGTCTGAACACCCATCTGAACAAAAATAGTATTGAAAAAGCCGGCTAAAAAGGAAAAAAGAAGGCCGAAGGTGATATTGCCGAGGAAACGCTTGAAAACAAACTTTTTGGCCAAAAAGAGATTTGCAACGGCAACCAAAACGGTCGTTGCTGCCAGGTAAATCGAAATCGGTACCCCGGTAACGTGGGCCAAATTGGCTGCACCGGCAGTCCACGGAGCAGAACCGAGGTTTGTTGCCACGGAAAGCCCATTTCCAAGGGCATCGAGCGTTAGTGAGAGCAAAAAATAAAAGTAAACCTGCCGCCAACTTAATTCAAAATATCGTCCATCACGGTGGTACATAGCTGCATCTGCCTTTCCAAAAGATAAAAATCACATTATTTTCATTATAAAAGAAAGAGTCGCTAAATAAAACGGCTCTTTTCTATCTTTTTATTTCAGTGACAGCTTCACGATGCCTTCCCAACGGGGAGTCTGAGGAAACATGTCGATTGGTTGAATAAAGTCTACTTGATAGGCAGAATCGAGGTCTGCTAAATCGCGGGCTAGTGTTGAAGGGTTGCAAGAAATATAGACTAATTTCTTAGGCTTTGTTTTGAGCAAAGCTCGTTTGAAAGCATCGTCCAAACCCGGTCGTGGTGGATCGACGACCACGGCAGTTGGTGCAAAGCCTTCCTTAGCCCACTTTGGAAAGACCTTTTCGGCTGTTCCTACTTCATAGAAGGCGTTTTCAATGCCATTTTCTTCAGCGTTTAAGCGGGCGTCTGCGACAGCTTCTGGAATAACTTCCATTCCGCGAACTTCCTTGACCAAGAAGGCCATCGACAGGCCAAGCGTTCCCACGCCTGAATAGGCATCGACCAGGGTGTCACCCTTGTTCAGGTCTAATGCCTTAATCGCGATTTCGTAGGTCTTGGTCATCTGCTCGTGGTTGAGCTGTAAGAAGGCCCGTGGGGAAAAGGCGAAGTTGAGCCCTAAGATTTCCTCATGGAGGTAGTCATCACCCCAAAGCTTGATGGTCTCATCGCCCCAAATCAGCGATGTTTTGCCAAAATTGATATTTTGGAAAATACCACTCAGGGCAGGAATCTTTTCCGTGAGGGCATCGATGACCGCTAAACGACCGGGGAATTCCTCGACATTTGTGACCAGTACTAACTGGGCCTGGCCTTCTTGGTTGGCACGAACGATGATGGTCTTAACCAGGCCGGTGTTCTTGGTCTCGTTGTAAAAGGAAACAGAAGCATCGGACAAGATTTGGCCGACCTGACGAACGATGGCCATTGATGTTTCATCTTGGGTAGCGATTGTTGGTAAGTCCACGATATCGTGGGTGCCACGCTTGTAGAGCCCTAATTTAACCTCACCTTTAATCTTGCGAATTGGTAAAGAAGCCTTATTGCGGTAGTGGTAGGGAACATCCATTCCAATCGTGTCATTGATTTGGTAGTTTTCAAAGCCCTTGGGCTGGAACTTTTCCAGGGCCTGCACGATTAGGTCCTTTTTGAAGGCTAATTGAGCAGGGTAAGAAAGGTGGGCGAGTTCGAATCCACCAACCAAGTCGGCAGCCGGATCTTCTGGCGTGACGCGGTCCTGGCTTTCCTCGCGAATCGTGACAACCTTAGCCTCAATATACTTTTCGGTAAAATCAGTTACCTTAGCGGTGACGACTTCGCCTGGTAAGGCACCGGGGATGAAGACAATTTTGCGCTTAAAGTAGCCGATTCCTTCACCGTTAATGCCGAGCCGCTTGATGGTTAATGGGAACTTTTGCCCAATTTTAACCTCAACGGGTTGGCTGCGATTGGAGCGGTTGCCCTGATTTTTTGAGTAACGGTTTGGGCGGGGACGGTTACTCTGGTTCTGTCCGCGAGTGGCACTCTTTGACCGACTGGGAGCCTTTTGGTGAGCGTTATTTTTTTCTGCTGACATAGGTGTCATTCCTTTTCATGGTACAAAAGCGGGTTCTGATTTTATTCGATTGATTTGAGTGTGACTTGGTACGATTGGGACTTCGTCTCGTACAGCATATGAATATTTTGCATTAAAAGCAAGAGCCAAGAAATACCAAGGCCTAAAATAATGATTTCAAAGGCCGTCAAAGACAGGTAACGAATACCGTAGAAGAGAAAGGCGGTGACTACCATGCTGAGGGCGGTTCCTAATGAAAAGAGCTTAAATTCACGATTGGCATTGGGCAAAAGCCAGTAAATTAAAAGCATGGGACCACCCGTACCAACAATTAACAAGTTGGCCGCTGTGTCATGGGCGATATGGAGAAGGCCGGGATTATTTGGGAGTGCACCGATGGCCAACAAGCACAAGGCATCAAATGTTAGAAAGACCCTTAAAATGGTCAATCGGTGGTGCTGTTTGTAACGCTTTTGGATGGGAACAAATAGGTAGTCAATTAAAGTTCCCCAGAGTATGCCGGCAATGATTAATGTAGCGTTAAAGGTCCAGGAAAAGTGGGCCTTGGCCGTGCCCAAAAAAGAAAAATTATGCTGCCACCATAAAAGCCGCGAGTTGGTTACCATGGCTACTAGGACCCCGCAGACGATGGTAATAATCAAAAGGACCATCATAAAGGACGTGGAAATTAGTGTGACGGTGTAAACCATTAAATAGTTGACGATACTGACAAAGACGAAAAAGAGGATGGTCGCCGTCAATCGGTCAAAGATTGCTGCCTGAAAGAGGTAGCCAATTGCCCAGAAAAAAGCAATCATGGCAAAGGCCTGAATGAGGGCGATTGAAAAAAACAGGGTTGGTGCGAGACGCGTATCGGTTTTCTTCTTAATTAGGTCTTTTTCTTGGCGGATATTTTTGAGATGAAGAGGGATAAAGGAACCCATCCCAGTAATTTCACCAAAGAAAATCACGGCTGTTGCTAGTGAGCTGTCGCCGGTGAGCGGGATTAAAGGGTTTTTTTGCCATAAAATCCAAAAGGCAAAGGCGATGGTTGCCAAGAATGATGGCACCAAAAACCGCCGGATTGAGAGTTCCTGTTTATTGTTTTCAGTTAGAACTGGTGTCAAAGTTAAGGAAGCATTATTGACAACTAAGCCAAGTTTGGCCCCGTCAGTTAAGTCGAGATTATTGACGGCCTCTTCTGGAATTTCGATTTCGTAACGCTGGTTGGCCATTCGACACCCCTTTTTATAGGAAGAATTTTTTTATTTTGTTGGAATCATTATAGCTAGAGCCGCTTGACTCTAGGGCAACTACTCTATTTTAATCAAAAAATAAAAAAAATAATATAGCACACTTGTGTTATACCATGTATGTGTTATAATAATAGATGTGGAGGGGGAAGAAAATGTTAGAAAAGAGATATCAAAACTGGGGTGATCAGAATGGTACGTTTTAACATTAAGGCTTATTTGGTGGATAAGTCGTTAACCATTTATCGGGTTTCGAAAGAATCCGGCTATGGTTACACGACGATTCATCGGTCTTTCAATAAGGCCCAAAGCCAAGCAACTTCACTAAATATACGAGATTTAGATGCCTTAGCCCGGGCCCAGCAAATGGAAATGTGGCAAGTATTAAAGGAATTGGAAAACGGTTATCAGAAACCTGATCCAGATCAAGAATCACTCGTTAAAAATAAGCGGGATTCGAAATCCGACGGTTGAGATGACACTGCCAATTTCGAAAAGAAAGTAAATTTATATAAAGAGGAAGGTATATTAATTTATGGCAAATCAAAATGATGCATTTAACAACGGATTTAACTCAGATATGAACAATATCTTTGATAGTATGATGGGTAACTTGAATGGTTTAAACTCAGAAAACCGCCGTTATCTAATTAACGGTCGGGAAGTGACGCCAGAGGAGTTTGCACAATATCGGCAAACTGGTCAGTTACCAAATGACGCACAACAAGGTCAGACAGCAGGTAATGGTCGCCCTCAAGCCGCAAAGCCCGGACAAATTAAGCAAGATGGCATGTTGGCAAAATTAGGTCGGAACTTGACCCAAGAAGCCAAGGATGGCTTGCTTGATCCAGTTATCGGCCGGAACAAGGAAATTCAAGAAACAGCCGAAATTTTGAGCCGGCGGACAAAGAATAACCCTGTCTTGGTTGGGGATGCTGGTGTTGGTAAGACGGCGGTCATCGAAGGCCTAGCTCAGGCCATTGCCGCCGGGGATGTGCCGGCCGCTATCCAAGACAAGCAAATTTATTCAATCGATATTTCAGCACTGGAAGCTGGTACGCAATATCGTGGTGCCTTTGAAGAAAACGTGCAAAAGTTAGTCGATGAAGTCAAGAACGCTGGTAACGTGGTCTTGTTCTTCGATGAAATCCACCAAATTCTTGGTGCTGGTTCAACCGGTGGCGAAGACGGTGGTAAGGGCTTGGCTGACATTTTGAAGCCAGCCTTGTCACGTGGCGAATTATCTTTGATTGGTGCAACGACTCAAGATGAGTACCGGAACACGATTTTGAAGAACGCCGCTTTGGCTCGTCGGTTTAACGAAGTCAAGGTCAACGCTCCTTCAGCAGCAGATACGTTGAAGATTTTGGAAGGAATTGCTCCTCTTTACGAGAAGCACCACAACGTTGAATTACCAAAGGATGTCTTGCAGGCAGCTGTGGATTACTCAGTGCAGTATATCCCACAACGGTCATTGCCTGATAAGGCCATCGATTTAATTGATATGACGGCTGCTCATTTGTCAGCTAAGAACCCAGCAACCGACAAGGTTTCTTTGGAAAAGAAGTTAGCTGATTTGAAGAAGGACCAAGAAGATGCTGTTGGTCAAGAAGACTATGAGAAGGCTTTGAAGGTTAAGAATGAAATTGCTGACGTTCAAAAGAAGTTAGATTCTGCTAAGAACGTTGAAAAGATTAAGGCAACGCCAAACGATGTTGCTCAAGCCGTTGAACGTTTGACGGGTATCCCAGTTTCACAGATGGGTGCTTCAGATATCGAACACTTGAAGCAAATCGACAAGCGCTTGGCTGGTAAGGTTATTGGTCAAGATGAGGCCGTCGACCTCGTTGCCCGTGCCATTCGTCGTAACCGTGCCGGCTTCGATGAAGGAAACCGTCCAATTGGTTCGTTCCTCTTCGTTGGACCAACTGGTGTTGGTAAGACGGAGTTGGCAAAGCAGTTAGCACAAGACCTCTTCGGTTCGAAGGACTCCATTATCCGTTTGGATATGTCAGAATATTCTGATTTAACAGCCGTGTCAAAGTTGATTGGTGCAACAGCCGGTTATGTTGGCTATGACGACAACAGCAATACTTTGACAGAAAAAGTTCGTCGTAACCCTTACTCAATCGTCTTGTTGGATGAAATTGAGAAGGCTAATCCACAAGTCTTGACTTTGCTCTTGCAGGTCTTGGATGATGGTCGCTTGACGGATGGTCAAGGAAACGTGGTGAACTTCAAGAATACCGTGGTCATTGCCACTTCAAATGCCGGATTTGGTAACAAGGATGTGGAAAAGGGTGACTTAATGGACCGGTTGTCCAAGTTCTTCCGTCCAGAATTCTTGAACCGTTTCAACGGTGTGGTTGAATTCTCAGCCTTGACTAAGGAAGATTTGAAGCAAATTGTCGACTTGATGTTGGCGGATGTGGATAAGACCTTGGCTAAGAAGGACTTGACGTTGCGGATTTCTGATGGTGTCAAGGAACACTTGATTGAAGATGGTTATGATGAAGCCCTAGGTGCTCGTCCATTGCGTCGAGTAATTGAACAACAGATTCGTGATCAAGTAACTGATTTCTACTTGGATAACCCTGGTAAAAAGGCATTGTCAGCTGACTTGGTTGATGGCAAGGTTGTCATTTCAGCTATCGAAGAAGATGACGATGCAAAGTCTGATGACAAATCAGCAAAGTAATCGCTTTTAAAACGAGCCCCAGTCGCAGGTTGCGGCTGGGCGTGTTGAGTGGGATTTAGCTCTGCAATCTGATTACGACTTTTGGTGAATTTTTTGGTGATCCTCGGCAGCAATCTGGCGGCTTTCGGTGGATTTTTCGGCAGTTCGTGCCAGCAAGCTGAAGACTTTCGGTGGACCCCTCGCAGTCTCTGGCAACAATCACAACACTTTGCTGCGATTCTGCACAAAAGTATGCTATTCTAAAAAGGCTAGGGGAGCCATCCGCTGAGACCTGAAAAGGGACCCTTTGAACCTGAGAGTTAGCACTCGCGTAGGAAAGCCAAATACGTTGATACTAAATTAGGGCTCATTGTCCAACTCGAAACTTCTCTAGCACAAAACACTGTTGCAGAGAAGTTTTTTTGATTGGAGAAAAAATGACTACTGATGAGAAGCAAGCGGTTTTTGCTGCTATTGACCAGGGGCAAGAAGAGTTTTTACACATTCTTGAGCGTTTGGTCGCGTTTGAAACGGTTTCACCGCCGGCACGAAATACCAGCCCACTACAAGAGTGGCTGGCCAGCGAATTAGCGCAATATGGCTTGGAAACCAAAATTGAAGACTTTTATGAAAAAGACCGATTGCTCGAAGCCAAGAAGCCGGGGAGCGCACCGGCAACCCATCACAATCTCATGTTAAATGGCCATGTCGATGTGGCTGCCCTGGAAAATCAGGATTTGTGGGAAACCGACCCCTTTGTCCTGAATAAAAAGGGCGACACCTTAATTGGTCGCGGAGTGAGTGATATGAAGGGGGCAATGGCTGCCTATGTCTTGATTTTTAAAATCCTGGCTGATTTGCATATTGATTTGCCCGGTGACCTTTACCTGCAGTCCGTGGTTGGCGAAGAGTTGGGCGAAGCGGGAACTAAGACTTTGCTGAACTACCACCAAGACCTGATTGATTTTGCCATTGTTGGTGATACCAGCGATACGCACTTCCAGGGGCAAGGTGGGGTAATCACAGGCTGGATTACGCTGAAGTCGCCTCATACCTACCATGATGGGAACCGGATTAAAATGGTTCAGACTGGTGGTGGCCTGAAGGCTGCTAGCATGGTTGAAAAGATGCCGGTCGTTATGAATGCCCTCCAGCAACTTGAGCGCTATTGGGGCATCACAAAGTCTTATCCTGGCTTTGCACCCGGAACGGATACGATTAACCCTGCCTATATCGAAGGCGGCATCCACCCGGCCTTTGTGGCCGATGAATGTCGGCTGTGGATTACAGTTCACTTTTATCCTAATGAGACGGTTGAGGGAATTGAACAAGAGGTTGAAGAGGCCGTTCTGGCAGCGTCCAAGGCTGACCCATGGTTGAAGGATGACCTGCCAACCTTTGAGTGGGGTGGTGATTCGATGCTGGTTGATCAAGGTGAAATCTTCCCGGCGCTGGAATTAAATCCGGATGGCGATGCCTTCCAAAAATTAGCGCGGGCCCATGAAGAAAGCTTTGGCCAAAAGCCGGTGGTGGGAATGTCGACTTCGGTTTCTGATGGTGGTTGGTTTGGCTACTACCATATTCCGGCCGTCGTCTACGGTCCGGGCCAGTTTGTTCAAGCCCATAGCGATAATGAGTCGGCGAGCCTGGCACAACTGCAAACCTACACTAAAACGATTGCTGCCTTTATCCTCGACTGGTGTCAGAGTGAAAAATCAGTAGAAGCACATTAGGTATTCGCTGGTGATTGCTAACCTAAAATAATAAAAAGAAGTCGACCGAACCGGTGGTGGATTTCCTGCACAATGGGGCCGATTTCTACTAAAAAACGTCAAAGTGAATCTGGATGAAACGCTGTTCTTCCAATTAGCTTTGACGGTTTTTGATAGAGGATGGGGATGCTTTTTACCTTTGTTGACGATGGGGTTGCTACTTATCCTACTTTCGGCGCTTTTTATTGACGACGGGGGCTATTTCCATCCAGACTACTTTTGATTCAACTGGCTCGTCGTATCAACATCCTGGTATTCGTCACGGAAGCTACGGAATAAAACGGCGGCGTACCGGCAGGCCGGTTGAACGAGTTTGCCTTCCGTTCGGGCTTTGTTGACGACTTCGTCAACCAGCTGGCGCGCAATATTTTGCCCGCGCAGGCTGGGGTCGACGAAGGTGTGGTTTAAAACAAGGCTATTTTCGGCCTGATTTTCCACGTAGGTCACCTCGCCGAGCTGTACGCCGTCCTTTTCGTAGTAGAATGCTCCTGGTTTTGCAGTGATGGCCATTAGAACCTCCCAAAATGATGTGACGGTTTAGAAATTAACCGCAATGACGTATAATAAATTAGTTAAATAATAAGTTGGTTATATGCCAGATTAATGGAAATGTAAAGGGGTTTGGAATGAAAAAGCGTGGATTTGAAATTGTCAGTCAGTATGAAAATGCCGGTTTGACCCTGCCAGCTCGGTCAACCGAACGAGCAGCGGGCTATGACTTTGCTGCAGCAACTGATATTGTCATTCCAGCACCAACAGAAGGTGTTCAAAATCCAGTCTTGATTCCAACGGGTATCAAGGCCTATATGCAGGCGGATGAATACCTGCAATTGGTTTCACGGTCATCTTTGCCAAAGAAAAAGCACCTGGTGATGCCAAATGCGGTTGGAATTATTGATGCGGATTACTACAACAATGAACAAAACGAGGGCGAAATCATGGTGCAGGTCCTCAATATTAGCCAAGAAGACGTTGTGATTAAGAAGGGTGAGCGGATTGCCCAGGGAATCTTCTTACCTTATTTGCTAGCCGATCAGGATGAAGATACTATCAAGGCCGTTCGTGCCGGTGGCTTTGGTTCAACCGGGGAAGGCTAATGGCCAAAACGAAAACCCAATTTATTTGTTCCAATTGTGACTTTATTTCGGCCCGCTACCTTGGTCGTTGTCCAAACTGTGGCGAGTGGGGAACTTTTGTTGAAGAAAAAATCCAACCAGAAACGACCAACCGCAAGGCACGAGTCGGTATTAACGGTAAGGTTGCTAAGGTCCAAGCCATTAACGAAGTTTCTTTGGAAGATACGCCCAAGGTCACCACTGGCCTGAAAGAATTGAACCGCGTCCTTGGTGGCGGAGTTGTAGCTGGGACCCTGGTGTTGATTGGTGGTGACCCCGGCATTGGGAAGTCAACGCTTTTGCTCCAAGTTTCGGGCGAACTTTCCAACCACGGTAAGGTCCTCTATGTGACGGGTGAAGAATCGGCCTCTCAGGTTAAGTTGCGGGCGGACCGGTTAGATGTCGGTGGTCAGCAATTCTACCTTTATCCGGAAACCGATATGACGGCGGTGAAAAAGCAGGTCGAAGAAATGAAACCGAATTTTTTGGTGATTGATTCCGTGCAGACGATGCAGGAACCTGATTTGACCTCACCAATTGGATCTGTTGCCCAGATTCGGGAAGTGACGGCAGACCTGTTGCAGATTGCCAAGACCAACAACATCACAGTCTTCATCGTTGGCCACGTGACCAAGGATGGGGCCATCGCTGGTCCAAAGATTTTGGAGCATATGGTTGATACGGTTCTCTACTTTGAAGGGGACCGCCACTATAAGTACCGGATTCTGCGGGCGGTCAAAAATCGTTTTGGTGCTACAAATGAGCTTGGCATCTTCGAGATGCGTGATCAGGGATTGGTTGAGGTTGCCAATCCTTCCGAGATTTTCTTGGAGGAACGCCTGGCTGGTGCCACCGGGTCGGCAATTGTTGCGACATTAGAGGGGAACCGGCCAATCTTAGCGGAACTCCAGGCCCTCGTAACCCCGTCTGTCTTTGGGAATGCGCAACGGACGGCTACTGGCCTGGACCGCAATCGCGTTTCGGTCATTATGGCGGTTTTGGAGAAGCGGGCGAACCTTCTGCTACAAAATCAAGATGCCTATCTCAAGGCGGCTGGTGGCGTTAAGCTCGATGAGCCGGCCATTGATTTGGCGGTCGCGGTCGCGGTTGCCTCGTCTTATCAGGATAAGGAAACCAGGGCCAGTGACGTCTTTATTGGTGAGCTGGGCTTGACCGGTGAAATCCGGTCGGTGGCTGACTTAGAAGGTCGGCTGAAGGAAGCAACTAAGTTAGGCTTTTCGCGGGCAATTGTGCCTAAGAACAACTTGGCTGGCTTGCGTTTGCCGGATGGTCTTGAGGTCGTTGGCGTGACGACGATTAAAGAGGTGTTGCGCCTGGCGCTTGGTGACTAGGCTGGCGGAATCGCTAGTACCGGCTGCCGACCATCTATTTTGAAATCAGGACCAAAACGATCCTGATTTTTTCATGAGGGCTGAAAGCCTGCCCGACTTGTTGTATACTTAAGAAAGAATTTTTCAGCGTTAGGCTGTACTGAGGAGAACAATATTCATGACTGATGACTTTCGTGTTCGTTATGCCCCATCACCAACGGGCTATCTACACATTGGAAACGCCCGAACGGCGTTGTTTAACTGGCTTTTTGCCCGCCACTACAATGGAACTTTTGTAATCCGAATCGAAGATACCGATTCTGCGCGAAACATTGAAAATGGTGAACAGTCACAGTTGGAAAACCTGAAGTGGTTAGGCTTGGATTGGGATGAAGCACCTGATAAGCCTGGTCAGTATGGACCATACCGCCAATCAGAACGAAATGAACAGGGAATTTACCAAGAATTCATCGATGAACTTTTGGCTAAGGGCCTTGCTTATAAGTCTTACAAGACTTCTGAACAATTAGCCGAAGAAAGAGCAGCACAACAGGCTGCCAAGCAAGCCCCTCACTATATCTATGAATATGAGGGCTTGACCAACGAAGAGCGCGAAGCGAAGTATGCTGACTTTGAAGCCCAAGGCTTGAAGCCAGTTGTTCGTTTCCGTGTTCCAGAAGAAAAGGTCTATGCTTGGGATGACATCGTTAAGGGTCATATCGAAATTGGCGCCAAGGAAGTTGGTGGTGATTGGGTTATTCAGAAGGCCGATGGGATGCCAACTTATAACTTTGCTGTTGTAGTGGATGACCACTTGATGAAGATTTCGCACGTTTTGCGCGGGGATGACCATGTTTCCAACACGCCAAAGCAAATGATGATCTATGAAGCTTTGGGCTGGGATGTGCCAAAGTTTGGTCACATGGCCTTGATTATCAATGGCGCAACGGGTAAGAAGTTGTCAAAGCGTGACAACGATGTTTTGCAGTTTGTGGAGCAATACCGCGAATTGGGTTACCAACCAGAAGCTATGGATAACTTCATTGGTTTGTTGGGCTGGTCACCAAAGGGTGAAGACGAAATCTTCTCACTGGAAGAATTCAAGGAAATGTTTGACGAGCACCGCTTGTCAAAGGCCAACGCCAAGTTCGACCAAAAGAAGCTGGAGTGGATTAACAACCAGTGGATCCGTAAGGACAAGGACCGTATTATGCCACAGCTCTTTGATCAAATCATTGCAGCTGGTCTGATTTCAAAGGAAGAAGCTGAAAAGCGTGCCGACTGGTTGAAGGAAGTTATCGAAGTCGCTGGTGTTGACGGTATTTCTTATACGAAGCAAATCGTTGACTTGGTCCGCGAACCATTCTTCCAGTTGGGCGAAGTGACGGATGAAATGGTCGATTATTTGACATCTGAAGATGGTCGTAAGGTCTATGACGCCTGGGAAAAGGCCTACACAGCCTTGCCAGATGATGCCGATGCCGGAACTTATATGGCTACCATTCGTGGTATTCAAAATGATCTTGAAATTAAGGGCCGTAATTTGTGGAACCCAATCCGAATTGCGACAACTCACCAAATTCAGGGGCCAAACCTACCTGAAATGCTTGTCTTGTTGGACAAGCCGGCCGTCTTGAAGACGATGGCTGATGTCAAGGCCAAGTACCTCGACTAAGGTTTTAAAACAGCACTCACTTTGAGTGCTGTTTTTTGTTGGTTTTGCTATAATGAGAGCAAACAATGACGATTACTAAAGTAAAAGAGGTCCGCATATGCTCCAAGTCTATAACACCTACAGCCTGGAAAAAGAAGATTTTGCCCCGCAGGAGGCTGGCAAAATTACCATGTACCTGTGTGGACCGACGGTTTATAACTACATTCATATTGGTAACGCTCGATCAGCTGTTGCTTTTGACACGATTCGGCGCTATTTGGAATGGCGCGGTTATGAGGTGAATTTCGTTTCCAACTTTACTGATTTGGGTGATAAGGTTATCGCTCAGGGTGAAAAAGAAGGCCTAACTGAGCAGGAAGTGGCCGATAAGTATGCGGCTGCTTTTGCAGAAGATACACGGCAGCTAAACATTAAGCCGGCTACTAGCCGTCCGCGTGCGACCGAATATATGAAAGAAATGGTCGAATTCGTTGAGCGATTGCTTGAGCAAGGTCAAGCCTATGAAGTGAACGGTAATGTTTACTTTTCGACGAAGAAGTTTAAAAACTATACAGCACTTTCCCACCAAAACATGGAGCAGTTAGAGGAAAATGCTGCTGGTCGCCTTGGGGAAGAAGAACAAGAAGATAAGCAGGACCCAACTGATTTTGCCTTGTGGAAGAGTGAAAGTCGGCCGGATGTCGTTGCTTGGTCATCACCATGGGGACCAGGTCGCCCTGGCTGGCACTTGGAATGCTCGGTCATGAATGACCAGTTGCTAGGCGAAACGATTGATATTCATGCTGGTGGGATTGATCTAACATTTCCACACCATACGAACGAATTGGCGCAGTCGGAGTCATACCACCACCGGCAGTTTGTTCGTTATTGGTTGCATAACGGCTTTGTCAATGTTAATGATGAAAAGATGTCGAAGTCACTGGGCAACTTTGTTACCATCCATGACTTATTGAAAACGGATATTGACCCGCAGGGGCTTCGTTTCTTCTTGGCCAAAACTAACTACCGTCGGGCGATTTCCTACAGTTCAAATCGATTGGACCAAACACAAGGCGAGCTTGATCGGTTGTACCGGGCGTATCAGGGTCTCTTAGACGCCAACGCGGTAGCGCCAGCGGGTCAAGTTTCAGAACAGGTGCAAAATCAGGTAGCGGAATTGGAAGAGTCCTTCATCGAAGCGATGGATGATGACTTTAATACAGAGAACGCGGTTACCGTTATCTTTGATTTGGCAACTTTGGCTAATAAGGTGCAAAATCAGGAAACTGCAACGCAGGGTGACCTAGAGTGCCTGGCTAATCGTTTGCAAACTTGGCTAGGTATCTTTGGGATTGAACAGTTGACGAAAGAAGTTGTTCTCACACCAGATCAAGAGGCTTTGTTGGCAGAACGAGCAGCAGCACGAGCTGCTAAAGACTTCCAAACATCGGATGCCATTCGAGATCAATTGTTGATAACTGGCCTGGTTGTTCGTGATAGTCCACAGGGGCAGACTTGGGAATTAAAGTAAATCCGAACATTGTTACTTAAATAAACGGATAAATTTGTTTAAATCGAACGAATTTATCCTTTTTTTATTTAAAAAACGTCTTTAATTTTTTGGTTAAAAAGTCCTTGCAAAACTATTGACGAGTAGGAGGGTAGGCGCTATACTAGTTATTGTTCGTTACGAAGCAAACGTGCTTCTAACGAAGCGCTGGTTATCTTAGATGACCGGCAGTTGATAAAAGCTTTTCAGAAAGTTGTTGACATCGTTCAACATTCCTGATAAACTAATCAAGTTGCCCTAACAAAGCAGCTCAAATAACTTTCCAAATTAGTTGTTGACTTTGCTTCACGGCTATGGTAAACTAAATGAGTTGCCCAACAAGGCATCGCACATTGAAAACTGAACAAAACTTTGAACAAACAAATCTGTAACGGTGGCTACTTGGTAAGTAGTCACAAACAAATTTGCGAAGTCAATTCGTAACAAACAATAAACGGATAGGCGTTATCGAGAGATAGCAACTAGTCAGTTTGATCGAAGAGCAATCTTCAAACTTTTAACATGAGAGTTTGATCCTGGCTCAGGATGAACGCTGGCGGCGTGCCTAATACATGCAAGTCGAACGCGCAGCGAAGAGTGCTTGC